>CAZQKV010000050.1:4855-5748 GCA_964593995.1 Candidatus Woesearchaeota archaeon | reverse complement strand
AATTTGGGTTATTGTTTAAATCATCTTTAATGTTTTCAATTGCTCTATACATTCTTTTTTCTTTTGCTCGCGAAGCATAATAAAAAATTTCATCTAAGGTTGCTTTTGTCATAAGTATTATTAATTTTCCTTTCATTAATCTGGCTGTTCTTCCTCGACGCTGAATTGAACGAATTGCACTTGGGATGGGTTCATAAAAAATAACTGAATTAACTTCTGGAATATCCAAACCTTCTTCTCCTATTGATGTTGAACAAATTATATTTATTTTTCCTTTTTTAAATTCACTTATAATTTCTTGCTGTTCTTTTTGAGAAAGCCCTGAACCTGATTTTTTTGCTTGTCCAACAAACATCTTGATTTTTATGTTTTTTACTTGCTTTAGCTCTTCACAAATTTTTGTTGCAGTGTCCCTGAACTGGCTGAAGACGATTGTTTTATTGTTTTTGTTTTTTTCAATTGCTTCTTCAACTAAGGATTTTAATTCAAGTAATTTTGGATGCTCTAAATTTTTTGCTATTAATTCATTTAATTTTATAAATGCAGAATTAAACTCTTTGTTTTTTGCAATTTGTTTTGCTGCTTTTGATTTATTTGAATTTGCTTGCTGAAAAAGATTTTTTATGTAGTTTAAAGAGGAGTGTAAGGTTTGGGTTTCTAAAAGTTCTACTAGATGAGATAATTTAATTGCTTGGGCGCAGGCACTTACGCCTGCAAAATAATTGAAATTTTTATTTCCAGTCCTGATGGCTCTCATTAGATTAGATTGGGTTTCTAAAAGTGTTATTTTATTTGCAGGCTTATGGAGAAGTTTTCTTTTTTTAAGTTCTTCAACTTTTTTTTCATATAGTTTTCTTATTATGTTGCTTATTTCTCTAAATTCTTCTGGATAT
>CAZQKV010000050.1:228-4845 GCA_964593995.1 Candidatus Woesearchaeota archaeon | reverse complement strand
TAAGGACAGGAGAAGCTTCCGCAGGTTTAAATCCGATCCAGTTCCTGAAGATATTCTTTAACATCTTCTGATTCTCTTGTCCTTAGTTCTATTGATTCTATCCCAAGGTTTTTTGCAATCTGCTCTATTGTCTTTTTATCTGAGCCTGGGCTTGCTGTAAGTCCGAGAATTCTGGGGTTTTCTGCTTGTTCATGATATTTTTCAGCAACATAAGTATATGCATAATTTTTCAAGCATCTGTGGCACTCATCTTCGATGAGGAGAGAGACTTCTTTTAAGTCATAGAGGTTGTTTTTTAAATCATTTGAAATACATTGAGGTGTTGAGAAGATTATATCTGCAGTTTCCCAAATCTGTTTTCTTTTTTTTGCATTTACTTTTCCTGTAAAAAGCTCCATGTTTGCAAAAAGCTCTGGAAGATATTTTTCAAAATATTTTAAGTGCTGCTCTGCTAAGGGGCGTGTTGGAGCTAGAAAGAGGCATTTTGAAGCAGGAACTGCTTTTTGCCTGTTAATGCACAGCATTAAAGCAATTAGGGTTTTGCCTATTCCAGTAGGAAGCACAACAAGACAGTTTTTTTCTTTGCAGTTTTCATAAATTTCTTGCTGATATTTTCTTGGTTTTATATTATTAAGAACTTTGTCTGGCATTTATATTCTATCCCTATAATCTTTAAATAATTAATTATTATTGGTTTGTGATGGATTGTTATGAACAATTAAGTGCTGCAGATTATGAATGGTTGAAAGAGAATAGTAAAGAAGGGCCTGAAAATGATGACTGGTGGGAATTCAATCAATTAGAAAGATATTTAGAAACTTAGGGTTGGGATTTTGATAGAGAAGAGCAGGAATGGATAGAAATTGAGAGATTTAATGCTTATGTTTTTGCAGAAGATATTCCTGGAAAAAAAGGGCCTGATTATCATATTGCTCTTTTTAGACAAGATACAGAGGGAGCAAGAGAGGAATTTCTTAGTTTAGATGATCTTAGGGAAGTTCCTATTGTTACTATAGGAAAATTAGACTTAATTTTAAGGGGCATTTCTGATAGATATCTTCATACACTTTTTTATCGTATTAATGAGGTCCCTGCTATGTTTTCTAAAAATAAAAATTATCGTAGTCTTTATTGGTTTGAAGCATTTAATGTTGTAGATTGGTAGATTATCAAATTCGATTGTTATCAGTTATTACTGACTAAAGCAAAACAAGAACTAAGGAAATAATATAAGCAATTACCAATATAACCCAATTAGGAAAACTTCCAAAAAATAATTTTGTTCCATCTAATTGGCTTATTGGAATTATATTCCAAATTCCATAGTAAATTGAGTATTTTGCAAGTTCAGGCTGATTTAAAATAGCTGTTAATATTGCAAGCAAGATTAATGACCAAAACCCCCACGCAGCTGTAAAAGCAAGGTCTGATTCATTTATTTCTGTTTTTCTAACTTCTCCTCTTTTTTTAAGAAGTCTTTTTTTAGGGAGATTTTCTGCATCAAATTGAAGTAATGTCATTATTTTAATATAACCTAATGACATAAGGCTAAGGAAGAAAGGAATAACAAGCCCAATTGGAAATGCTCTTTTGAATTTAGCTCTTTCTGTAAACCACCACCTTTGAGCTTTCCATATTGAATGCTCTACTTTTATGTTGTAGATTCCAGAAACAAGTTTTTTTGTGATAACTGGGACAAGGATTATAGGGATTGCAAATAAAAAGCCAGGGTGGCTTTCAATAAAATTTCCTGTATTAAATGACTGATCTGAAAATTCAATTATGAATCCTAATATTATTATTGCAATTATTATCCAGGTTATCTCTTTTTTTGTAAACATGATTTTAACAAGAAAGAGGTTTATATAAATTTATTGAAATTCTGTAAGAGATTGAATTCTTATGTTTTTTGCGTCTATACTTTTGTGTTACAGAAAAGTATTTAAATGAATTTAAATTTCATTGCGTATGCTAAAGATAAAAAAGATAACTGAGATAATCGGAAAGAAAGTATATACAGATACAGGTGATTTTTTTGGGGAAATTGAAGAATCTAATTTGATTGAGAATAAAGTGGATGGCTGGAGAATTAAAATCTCTAGTTCAATGGGTAATTTTCTTGGAGGTGCTAAGGGGGTGATTATCCCACATCAGTTTGTTAAAGCTGTAGGGGATGTTATTATTGTAAGCAGGGCCAGCTTGCCTTTAGATGAAGGAGATGAGACTGTTGAGCAAACAGTTGATTTATCTGATGAATCTAGTGGTTATGATTTTGCTTCAGCTGCCTTTATTATGTAAATGGCAGAACCTTTTTTAATTTCTTCTGTTTTTTTAGAATATATTTTGCCTTTTGTTTTGATTTTTACACTAGTTTTCGCTATTCTTCAAAAAAGCAAGATTTTAGGAGAAGGTAAAAAGCAAATAGATGCTATTGTTGGGTTAGTTGTTGGCCTGATTTTGATAGCATTTCCGTTTTCAAGAGACATTGTAGTTAAGTTAATGCCTTTTTTAGCAGTAGCTATCACAATTTTATTGGTTTTTATGATTTTTTATGGCCTTGCTTATGGTAATGTAGAAATGAACAAATGGATAAAAGCAGTTTTTTTGATTATTTTTAGCCTTGCTTTAGTAACTGTTTTTTTGTTTATCACAGGCTGGTGGGATCCTATTTATGATTTTATGTTTAATAGGTCTGGTTCTGGCCAAGTATGGATTAATATCCTTTTAATTATAATCATCGCCGCAGCAGTTGTTGCAGTCTTAAGAGGGAGTAAAGAAAAAAAGAAAGAAGAATAGTCTTACATCGAAATATATATAAATGAAAAAAGAGTAATAAGAGTGATTAAAAGATGGCATATGTTGGTTCAATAGCAGATATTTTGCAAACTTGGGCAGACTTTGGAGTTTTTGCTTATGTTTTACCTTTCTTAATAGTTTTTGCTGTGATATTTGGTATTTTAAATAAGACAAGGATTTTAGGAGAAAATAAAGGAGTACAAGCAGCAATTTCTCTTGCTGCAGGTTTATTGTCATTACAATTTGATTATGTTCCAAACTTTTTTGCAAGTATTTTTCCTTATGCAGGAATTGGAATTTCTATATTATTAGTTGCTTTGATTTTAATGGGGTTAATTGCTGGGGAGAAAGATACTAATTGGCCTAAATATGTGTGGTTTGGGATTGGTGTAGTAGTTTTTATTGCAGTTGTTTTAAGTGCTTTAACTGATGTTGATTGGTTTGGAGGAAGAGGATATTTTTGGAGAGAATCTTGGCCATCAGTTCTTGCAGGATTAATCCTTCTTGGATTAATGTCTTTAATTATTTGGGGTGGCGGAAAAAAGGACAAACCTAAGAAAAAGGAAGAGAAAGACTAAAATGGCAATAGACATTTCTGGAATTAATTTTTTCATGCCTTTGTTTAGTTTTTTCTTTGTATTTATTGTTATTTATGCTTTGCTCGCAAAAACACAATTAATAGGAGACAGCAAGTTTATTCATATTTTAGTTAGTTTTATTATTTCAATTGTTTTTATGAGTTTTTCTTCAATGGAATTATATATAAGAACAATTATTCCTTGGTTTGTTGTTCTTTTTATTGTTGTTTTTCTGGTTTTAACTGTTGCAGCTTTTTCAACAAAGGACTGGGATAAGATTATGAGTCCCACTTTTGCTTGGATAGTTATTGGGGTTTTGGTTGTTATATTTTTAATTGCTGCAATTAAAGTTTTTAACCCAGTTTTTCATCCTGATTCAGTTATTACTGGTGGAGGTGGAGATGCTAGTTTTGGCCAACAAGTAAGGGATGTCCTTGTTAACTCAAAAGTTACGGGGAGCATTTTATTGATTTTGGTTACAATTGTTGTTTCATGGGTTATAACAAGAAACTAGTTTATAAAACGAGTAATAAGTTATAGAATTGTTTTTAAAGTATAAACAATTAAATATTTTATAAAAAGAGAAAATGAATAAGAAAAAATCAGTATATATTACTTTAGGAGTTATTGCTTTAGGGTTAGCTGTACTTTTATTTTTAGGGAGTAAAGGAATTGTTTTAACTGGTTATTTTTTTAGAGTAGCTGCTGTAGGAGATATTAATTTAAGTATCATAAGCCCTTTAGAAGGAGATTTTTTTAATTATAACGAGGGTATAGGTTTGGAATTTGAAATAGGAAATGCTACTGAACTAGATTCTTGTTGGTTTAATGTTGGTATTGAAAATATTACAATAGAAAATTGTGTAAACACTACAATAGACGTAGAACCAAATGTTTTAGTTAATTTAATTGTTTATGTAAATGATACTACTGGATATGAGATTTCTGAGAGTGTTAGTTTTTCAACAGACACCATTCTCCCAGAAATAAGTTTTACAAGTGAGACTGCAGAAAATAATTCAATATTAAATCAGACTTATATTTATGTTGAAGTTAATGTTACTGAAGTAAACGAGGAGATTATTAGTTTTTCATTATCTAATTCTAGTGAAGAAGTTGATTTAACTATCTCTAATGAAAGTTTGAGGAATATGAACTGGACAAATTTATCTTTTGAAGATTATATTTATACTGTTTATGTTAATGATACTTATGGTAATTTTAATGATATTTCAAGGAATAT
>CAZQKV010000050.1:0-218 GCA_964593995.1 Candidatus Woesearchaeota archaeon | reverse complement strand
CTGAGCCAGACTGTGATGAAGATCATTTAAGTTTGTGTGATGATGAGGATGATTGTGAAGACAATGATGGTTATTGGTATGATGATGAGTGTAATGAAGATGAAGAAGAGGCTGAGGAAGCTGAAGATGATGAGGACACCGTAGGGATTACTCAGACAAATTTTACTCAGACAACTACAAAGAAATTTGTTTGGGAAAACACAGTTGTTAGTGATGAT
>CAZQKV010000049.1:3660-5815 GCA_964593995.1 Candidatus Woesearchaeota archaeon | reverse complement strand
TGAAGTAAAAAGTCATGTCGAACTTGGAGAAGATTTAAGGATGCTAGATTTTGACACTTCTGCAAAAGTTTCTGGAAAAGGATTTTATTACATAAAAGGAGATTTAGCAATCTTAAACATGGCTCTAATCAATTTTGCAAGAGACTTTATGATTAAACAAGAATTTGAATATATAGAAACTCCCTTAATGATAAGACAAGAGATTTTAAATGGAGTTTATTCAAATGAAGAAATTGAAGTTATGGTATATAAAATAGAAGGAGAAGACCTTTACTTGATTGCAACTTCTGAACACCCCCTGATTGGACAGTTTATAGGAAAAACACTTTCAGAAAAACAACTTCCCATAAAACAAACAAGCTACTCAATGTGTTTTAGAAAAGAAATTGGAAGTCATGGCATTGATGAAAAAGGAATCTATAGAACACATCAATTTAACAAACAAGAAATGATTATTATTTGTAAACCTGAAAAATCTTATGAATGGTATGATAAAATGCTAGATTATACTATTAAATTATTTAAAGAATTAGAAATCCCTATAAGAATTTTAGAATGTTGCTCAGGAGATTTAGCAGACTTAAAAGCAAAATCATGTGATTTAGAAGCTTGGAGTCCAAGACAAAAAAGATACTTTGAAATAACTTCATTAACAAATATGGAAGAAGCTCAAGCAAGAAGACTTGATATTAAAATAAACAATGGAAAAACAAATTATTATCCCCATACTTTAAACAACACAGTGATTGCAACCTCAAGAGCTTTGGTAGCTATTATGGAAAACAATCAGACAAAAACCGGTTCTATTAAGATTCCAAAATCTTTATGGAAATATACTGGTTTTAAAGAAATAAAACCAAAAAAACAAGAATAATATGACAACAAAGTTAGTTGATGCTTTAGGTAAAGAACTAAAAGCAAGGACTTGTAATTTAGAACTACCTCCACACAGGCCTGTCTTAGTGAGGCCTGCAAGTCCTGAACTTGAAAAAAACTACATGAGGTTAGTACTAGCAGACATTCAAAAAGAACATCCAATAAAAGCATATTTCATAAAAATTTATTATAGATTAAGAAAAAAAATATAATCAAACTTCTTCTGGGAAAAAGAGGCCCGCACAATATAAAACAAATAATGGAAAATAAAATCAATCAAGCTGATAAGATTAATAAATTTGAATTAAAAAGAAAACTTCTACATCTAACAGCAGGAATAATTAGCTTATTATTTTTAATTTATAAATTAATAACTCCTTTTCAGATTTTTCTTATTTTAATGTCTGGAACATTATTAAGTCTTATACATAAAAAAATTCAAATCCCAATAGTTTCTTATTTTTTAAATAATTTTGAAAGAAAAGAAGAAAGAGAACATCTTCCAGGAAGGGCGCTTATTTTTGCAGTTGCAGGAGCTTTATTAGCATTGCAATTATTTCCAAGAAACATTGCTCTTGCTTCTATCTCAATTTTAATATTTGCAGACCCAATTTCAAGTTTAATAGGAATAAATTTTGGAAAAACAAAATCTTTTATAAATGAAAAAAAGAACATAGAAGGGCATATTGCAGCAGCACTAATTAGTTCTATGATAGCATGGTTTTTTGTTCCTTTTTATCTTGCAATTATAGGAGCAATAACTGCAATGCTTTTTGAATCACTTATTATACAAGTTCAAAAGATAAAATTAGATGATAATTTAATAATTCCAATAGCAGCAGGAACTGCAATGCTTATTGTTATTAAATTTTTAATATAAAAAAGAATACAAATTTTTATAAATTAAAAAAACAAAATTAACATATGAGTTCAGAAATAGGAACAGAAAAAGAAAGACCTGAAACAAGCCCTCCACCAATAAAACCTGCACAGATCCCAAAACTTCAGTTACAAGTCCAAAAAATAAGAAATAAGATAAAGATGCACACCCATACTTCAGTAGATTCCTCCACTATTGATATTTGTATTCAACAACAAAAATTTGAATTAGAAAACATAGTTTCTGTATATATTCACCCAACTGAAGTAATTACTGATTCATTTTTAAGAAAAAGCAAGAAATTAGAACGATGGGGATTTGATGGATTAAAAGTAGAAGTGCTAAAAGAAATTTTTGATAATATTATAAATGTAGACACAATAGATCAAAAAACTTTTG
>CAZQKV010000049.1:0-3650 GCA_964593995.1 Candidatus Woesearchaeota archaeon | reverse complement strand
AAACTTTTGATGGAAATATTTATTGGTATTGCTATGCTTTAAAACACGAGGATCAAGTATATGAGACTGTACAAACCCTGCATAATAATTATATTTCTTCAGAATAAACAATCCTAAACTTTATTAACATAATTCTCTTCTTTCCTTCATGACAACAAAAAAAAATAATAAATCAAGCAAGTCAAAAAAGAAAAAATTCAAGATTCTTGCAGCAGGAGATTTTCACGGAGACTCTACCTTAGCTAAAAAACTAGCTGAAAGAGCAAAAAAAGAAGATGTTGATTTAGTTATCTTAACAGGAGATATTATTGGATTTGTTGAAACTAAAAATTTATTAAAACCTTTTATTGAAAAAGGTAAAAAAGTTGTTTTCGTTCCTGGAAACTGGGACACAAGCGAGGCAGCAAATTTCCTAACACAATTATACGGAGTAAAAAATCTTGGAAAACATTATGTTAAATATAATAATATTGGCATTTTTGGTATTGGAAGCCCGGACTGGCAATTATTTCCCGACGATAAAAAAGTATTTAATAAATTAGAAAAAGATTTTGAAAAAATCAAAAATCTTGAAAAAAAAATAATGGTAAGCCACTTACATGCCGCAAACACAAAATCAGAATTCTCAGGGATTCCCGGCAATAAAGGCATAAGAAAGGCAATTGAAAAATTTCAACCAGATTTATTTATCTCAGGGCACATTCATGAAGCAGAAGGAGTTTATGAAAAAATAGGAAAAACTAAAGTAATGAATGTAGGAAGAAGAGGAAAAATTATAGAAATATGAAAATAATCATAAAAAATCCCTTTTATTTTTTCTTGACAATAACTACTCTAAGAAAACCATCTTCATATTCTTTTTTAACCTTTTTAGAATTAACTTTAACAGGAAGACTTATTTGCTGTGCAAAACTCCCGTATTTTTGCTCTCTTGAATAGTAATCTTCTGCTTTAGATTCCACATCAACCTTTTTCTCAGCAACTATATTTAACATATTATCTTTAACAGAAACTTTAATTTCTTCTTCATTTAATCCCCTCGGAACCATTAGTTCAACAACTAAATTCTTGCCTTCTTCATAAATCTCATTATCAAATCTTGTTTCCACCTTAATGTTATATAATGCCTTAAAATATATAAAATTTTCCAAATCTCTAAATTCTATATTTACAAGCATAGTAATATTTAAATAAAGCTAAAATTCTTTTTTAAACATGGATATAGAAAAAAGTAAATCCATAGTGGTTACAGGTGCAGGAGGATTCATTGCAGGATACTTAGTAAAAAGACTGCTCGCAGAAGGTTATAATGTTCGAGCAGTAGATATTAAATCATTTAAAAAATGGGAACAAATATTCCCTAAAGCTAAAAACTATAGATTAGATTTAAGAAATTTTAAAGATGCGAGAAGGGTTTGTAAAGGGGCTTCTGAAGTTTATAATCTTGCAACAAGGGTTGGTGGAATAAAATTTACTGAAACCCATGCAGCAGATTGTTTATCTTCCGCAACAATTAATATTAATCTCCTTCAATCTTGTATTAAAAATAATATTAAAAAATATTTTCATACGTCTTCTTCAAGTGTCTACTCTGGGCAATCCCCCTTCAAAGAATCTGACATTGAAACAAGTACTCCCCAACCAGGCTATGGTGAGGAAAAAACATATTCAGAAAAAGTATGTCTTGCTTTTGGCAAAACAGGAAAAATACAAACACGTATTGCAAGACCTGTTAATGTTTATGGACCACACATGATTTGGGCTCCAGGAAGATCCCAAGTCCCTGTTGATTTATGCAGAAAAATTATATTATCTAAAGGAAAAATCCCTATAGAAATATGGGGTGATGGAAAACAATCAAGAGACTTTATCTATGTTAATGATGTTGTTGAAGGAGTTCTCAGAGTCATGGAAAGTGACTATGATCAGCCAATTAATTTAGGAAATGGGGTTAATATTTCTATAAACGATTTAATAAACACAATTCAGGAAATCGCAGGATATAAAGTCCAAATAAAAAACAAAATGGATGAATACGTAGGACCAAATCATAAAGCTGCAGATATAACTTTAATGAAAGAAAAATTAAAATGGCAGCCCCAAACAAGCATTAAGCAAGGAATGAAATCATTATATGATTGGACCAAAGAAAAATTAGCAAGGGAAGGAAAAAAAACAAATAAATCCTTTACCTTCTAACCGTTCAAGATAAAAAACCTAAAAATCAATCTTTCACAACTTTTAATACAACATACAAATCTTTTGCAGGAAACCACCAACAAAAAAGCTCTTGATATACTCTCGGAAATAAATTAAAAAGCCTTTGAAAAAGGCGTAATTGTCTTCTCCATAATAATTTCTTTTTCATAGTCTTAAAATTACCAATACCTTGCCAGTGATTAACATGGTTTTTATCAAGACAATCAAAAGTTGTCCAACTAAAAAAACTATAATGATCCATCATTGAAAACGCAGCCTCACAAGAAAAATAAGGAACATAAATCCTAATAATTGCATTACGTTTGCAAACCCTATAAATTTCTTTCATAACCTCAATAGGTTTTTGAGTATGTTCTAAAATATGGCTCATAAGCACTTCTTCTACAGAATTATTTTTAAAAGGTAATTTCTTTGTAATATCAACAACTTTATCTGGTTTAACCTCTTTAGAAATATCACAATTTACAAAACCTTTTAACTTTTTCATTCCACAACCTAAATTAAGCTTCATATCCAAAGCACAGAATAAGGGTTTTTTAATTTTTATAGACTACAATACTACTATTTTCTAAATTATAAAACCCCCAAACCTTTTTATATACCTTATTTTTAACAACTTTATTAAAATTTAAATAAATTAAGATACACATATAAAATGCTGCGAAGAAAAAAACCAGACCCTAAGAAAGTAGAACAAAAAGAATTTCGTGTATATGACCCTTCAGATGTAAAACAAACAATTGAAATTCCTGCAAAGCCAGAGCCAAATCCAGAAGATTTAGAAAAAATTGAAGTTATTTCTGGTGGAGATGATAAAGGAAACACTCAGTTAGTAATACCAAAACAAACTAAAAAGAAAAAAACAAGGAAAAAAACCACTAAAAAAACTAAAAAATCTTTAAAAAATAATAATTACAGACCTATCACTCCTGCAAAATTCAAAGAAAAACCTTTGAAAAAAAATGGTTATGTCCTAGTTATAACAGAAAAACCACAAGCAGCAGCAAAACTTGCAGCTGCACTAAGCGAAGGAAAAGATAATAAAATAAGCCAACCTGGGGGAGTTTCTTATTATGAATTTCAAAGAAATAATAAGCAGGTTGTTGTTGGATGTGCAGTTGGACACTTATTTACAATTGGTCAGACAAAAAAAGGAACAGATTACCCAATATTTGATATTGGATGGTTTCCAAATTTCGAAATCAAAAAAAATGATTTTACAAAAAAATATTATTCAATAATTAAAAAACTAGTTTCTGGGGCCTCAGAAATAATAGTTGCAACAGATTTTGATATTGAAGGAGAAGTTATTGGATATAATGTTGTAAGATTCATTGCTCAGCAAGCCGACGCAAAAAGAATGAAATTTTCTGCACTAACTGCTCCCGAGATTCAACAAGCATATGATAATCCATTAAAAACAATTAAAT
>CAZQKV010000048.1:0-5849 GCA_964593995.1 Candidatus Woesearchaeota archaeon | reverse complement strand
ACTTCTATTGTGTTATATATTTCTTTTTTTCCAACAGGAGATTTAAATGGTGATGGAGACTCAGAGCTTGTAATGACTTATAATGTTAGATATACTGATTTGTACAATGCAGACCACAGAGATGTGAATGCTTATGAAAGCTTTATAAAAGTTATTGATAGTGATGGAAATACTGTTTCAGAATATAGTTTTAATGGATATAATACTTATTTGTCTATTATTGCAGATCTTGGATATGAAAATCCGAGTATAATATCAAGGGTTGATTATACTATTGCTACTTCTGATTTAGGTGATAAGATCTTAGTAACAAATTATCTGGGAGAGGTTCTTCTGGATCTTCCCCTTCCATCAAACAATATTTATGATTTACTTGTAGGAGACATTGATGATGATTATGAACAAGAGATTGTTGTTTCTTCAACTCGTTATTCTGAGAATGGGTATGTGCTTGACATACTAATATTAAATAGGTATGGAGTTATAGAAAATACTTATACAATTCCTCTTTTAGATAATGGTCTTTTTTATATAACAGTAGCTGATATTAATGGGGATGGAAAAACAGATTTATTAATAGAGCTCCGTGATGTAGAAGAAGACAATTTTTATTCTTCAAAAATAATTGCTTTTGAATTGGGTTCTGATTATCATCCTGAAAGGATAAGCTGGCCAAGATTTTCCCATGATAATCAGCATACTTCAATGTATGGAAGAGAAACTATTGAACCTCCAATTTCAAGGCCGCAATCAAAAATAGTTAATAATGAAAATAGTGCCTTGACAGGTCAATTAACAATGACATTGCAAAAATGGGTTATTAATACTTGGCAAGATGAACAAGTTGTTATTAATCAAAAAATAATAATTCCTGCAAAAGGATTATTAAAATTAGATATTGGAAAAGATAATCTTGGAAACCAGGTTTTTGCTGGCTGGAATAATTTGAATATTAGTGCAGATTCTGTTGGAAATTATCAAGTTTATGTAAGATTTGAATCTTATATGGATTTTATACAAACAAGATGGGAATTTGAAGTTGTTTAGACAATCTTAACTCTTTAATTCAAACAAGTAAACATAGAGTTGTTCAAAAGCAATTTTTTTAAAATTTAATTTTTTATAATTATATTCTAATTTATCTGCTTCTTGTTTTATTATATTTGGTTTTGAAAGTGATGAAAATAAGAGAAGAATTTTTCCATGTTTTTCTAAATGTTTCTTTGCTTGTTTTAAAAATTTGACTATTATTTCATAACCTTGTTTTCCTGCTGTTGTTGCTAATTTAGAATCTTCTGGTTCTCTTTTATCTTCTGGAAGATAAGGTGGATTAAAAATAATAAGGTCAAATTTTTCATTTGGATTTATATTTGAAAATAAATCTGTTTGAACTACATTCAAATTTAAGGATTTTAGATGAGAGACTGCATCTGGGTTTATATCTGCAGCAAGAATATTATTAAATCCTAATTTTTTGCAAGTTTGTGTCTGGATTCCAGAACCAGAACCTATATCTAAAATTTTTATATTTTTCGATTTGCTTTTATCTTTCAAATATTCTTTTACTGATTCTGATAAAAGATAAGAATCTTCTGCAGGCTGGTAAATTAACATTTTATTAAACTAAAATTTATTATTTAAGATATCCAGTAAAAAATTCTAAAATTTTTGTTCTAAAAATAATGCTTGCAACAAGGGCCCCGATTAAAATTAATAAAATAATAATCAAGATTATTTCTTTAGTATAATTTGGTTTTGGATTTTTTATCTGGCTTAATTGTTTTGAAAGAGGCTGGGAACTGTTAAAATCTTGGGGTTGGGAAATATCTTGCTTTATTTGATTGCCTTCTTGTTTCATTGACTGCTGAACTGCTGGGAGTTGTTGAAGGCTCTGTGTTTGCGTTGGTTGTTGTATAGTTTGTTGAAATGGTTGAAGGGGTTTTTGAGTCTGCTGAAGTTTTTGTGTTTCTAATTGAGATTGTAATAATTCTGGTTCTGGTATTTGCTGAGGTTGAGGAGGTTGTTGCAGTTGAGGAGAGGGAGGTTGTTGTGCTTGTTGTTGAGTTTTTTGTTGCATTTGCTTTTGTTTTTTAAATCCAGCAATCATTCCTTTTTCTTCAGGCATTGCTAATTGCTCTTCTGCAGGGATTTCTTGCAAATTAATAACTCCTCCTCCAATAAATTTAGAAGCTTCCCTGACTTCTGATTCATTATAACCTGAATTAATCAATATTTCTACTGCTTCTTGCAAAGATTCTCCATACTCTATAGCATTTCTTAAGGAAGTCAAAATCTCCTCATTTACCATTTTTTCTTTTTCAAGTTTACATACTGCTGATTGTTTATTAAATGTACATTTTTCTTGTTTTTATAGCCCAATTCTTGTGCAAGCTCGACTATTGGTGCAGTTAATCTGTGCTCTCCGTGCGCTGGGATAATGTGCTCTGGATTTAAAAGATTAATAAAGTCTCTTAAATCTTCTCTTCCTGCATGTCCTGAAACATGGAGGTTATTGAACATTCTCACCCCTCTTTTTTTTAATCTATTATCTAATTTTCTTCTGTTTTCTATTGTTGATTCTGTTGGTATGACAGAAGAAGAAAACAAAAGATGGTCATCATGCTGAAACCTAAAATGCAACTTGTTTCCTGCAATCCTGTCTAAGACGCTTCCTGGTTCTCCTTGATGGCCTGTGCAAACAACCATATAATCTCTCCTGTTTTTTTCCACTGTTTTTAATCTTTTTTCTACTTGGTTTCTGTAAGTTGCTATTTCAACATCTTTTCTAAACGGGCACATATCTGCTCTTGCTGCTGCGCTAACATACTTGTTCAAGCTTCTTCCTAAAAAAACAATTTTCCTGTTTAGTTTTTTTCCAAATTCAACTATTGATTTTAATCTTGCTATATGCGAAGAAAAAGTTGTGACAAACAAAGCAGCATCCTCATTGCTTGTGGTAAATAAAACATCTTCTAATAAAGCGCGGGCAACTTTTTCACTTGCAGTTTTCCTATTATCTCCTGAATAAAGTGCATCGACAATCAAAACTTTAACCCCTTCTTTTGCTATTTCTTTTAATTTTTCATAATTTGGTTTTTTCCCTAAAACAGGGTTGTTATCTAATTTAAAATCATTTGCATATAAAACTACTCCTTGAGGGGTGTGCAATGCTAATAAAGAGCACTGAATTGTTGAATGAGTTACGTTAATAAAATCTACTTTATGTCTTTTATTTTTTCCCTGGATATAACAAAATGAATTTGGCTGAATTGTTCTTAGTTTGTTGCTTAAGAAGATTTTTTCATCTCCTAGCAAAGTTTTGAGAACCTCTAATGTAAAAGGGGTGCCAATTATTTCTGCATTATATCTATGGGCAAGATAAGGAATCCCTCCTATATGGTCAAGATGCGCATGGCTTGGGATTATTGCACGAACCTTGTTCCTTAGTCCAAATTTTTCCAAAATATCATCTGCAGGAATTGCTCCTATTGCCTTTAATCTTTTTTCAGTATAAACTTTTTCAGCTTCTTCTAATTCAATGATTGGTGGCAGGAACAACCCGCAGTCAAAAACTATGACATCTTCTCCTAAATCAATTGCAGTCATATTTTTACCAACTTCATTATACCCTCCTATTCCATAAATTCTCATTTTATCCTTTCCTCTCTTGTTTATAATTAATTAACTTAAAAACAGTTTAAATATGTTATTAATTAAAATTTCAAATTATAAGAAGCTATTAAATAAATTTTTATACCTTGATTGTTTTCTTTAAAGATTAATATAAATCTAAATAAAATGGAAATTCAAAGAAAAAAAGGGATTAAAAAGATTACAATTAATCATAATAAAAAATTGCTTTGGATAATTGGGATTTTATTTGTATTTTTTATAATTGTTATCTATTTAAACGTTAAGATCAACAGGGCTGAAAAAGAGAAACAAGGAAATTACGAATGTAATATTGATTCTGATTGTGTTCATTCAGCTTGTTGTCATCCTGATTCTTGTGTTGCAATTGAAAATGCCCCGGATTGTAGTACTGCTTTTTGCAGTCAAGTATGTTCAGGACCTTTAGATTGTGGTGCAGGTTATTGTGGTTGTATCAATAATAAATGCGAGATTATTAGTAATGAAGGTTAAAAATTAAGAATGATAAAAATCAATAAATTAAAAAAAAAGTTTTGTATTATCTTAATTGTTTTTATTAGTTTAATTTTTATTAGTGTTTTATTTGTAAGTTCTGTTTCTGGAAATGAAAGACCTAACAAAAAAATAAATGGAAAAACTGATAAAATAGTTTATGAGAAATTTGAGGAAAAAAATACTGTTAATATTATAATTAAATTAAAATCAGATGAAGATATTTTCTTATCTTCTAAAAGAGCTCCTAAAGACAGTTTTATAGAAGATTTAGAAGAAAACAAAGAAGTCAGGAAATATAAAGATTTTATTTTTACAAAAGTTTCAAAAAAAGAATTAAGGGACTTGGAGAGAAATTCTGATATAGAATATATTTCTTATCTTCCTCAGTTTAGAGCTTCATTGCAGGACTCTGTCCCATTAATGAATATTAATGATTCATGGGAAATTCAAATTTCTGGACAAAATATAACTGGAACTGATGAAACTATTTGCATTATTGATTCTGGTGCAAACTTTAGTCATCCTGATTTGATTGGAAGAAATCAAACTTGTGTTGTTGATTGTTTTAATAAAACTTGCGTTGAAAATTGTTCAATGGGGGATGACGAAGGTCATGGAACTCATGTTGCAGGCATTGCTGCTGCATATGGGGGAATTAATGGGGTTGCAATAAATTCAAGTTTAATTGCAATTAAAGTTTTAAACTCAAGTGGAGATGCTCATGAAATTAGTGTGGTTGCTGATATAACAAATGCAATTGATTGGTGTATTTCAAATAGGGAAACATATAATATAAGTGTAATAAGTATGAGTTTAGGAAGTGATACATTATACAATTCTTATTGTGACAGTTCATTTACTACATTCAGAGATTCTATAAATAATGCTACTTTTTTTAATATAAGTGTTATTGCTGCAACTGGAAATGATGCAAGTTCTACAAGTATCTCAAGTCCTGCATGCATAAATAATGCTACTGCAGTTTCTGCAACAGATAAAAGTGATAATATTGCAACAGCTTATGCTAATAGAAATAGTATAACAGATTTGGTTGCTACTGGAGGTACTAGTGGAAATAAAATCAATTCAACACAAAATACAGGAGGTTATGTTGGAGGATATGGAACTTCTATGGCAACACCTCATGTTGCAGGAGCTTTTGCTTTAATAACTCATTTTTATAAACTAGAAAACAATAGAACTTTAACTCCTAGTGAGATTTTAAATGCATTAAGCTCAACAGGAGAGCAGATTTATGATGCAGCATCTGCAAGAAATTATTCTAGGATAAATGTTTATTCTGCACTAGAGGAATTAGGTTATAACTCTTCACATAAAGCAACTATTGGATTTATGAGTGATGGAAGGCCCTATGATGTTGCTGATGGGAGTTCTCAATTACAAAAGGATTTAAATGTTTCAAATAATCTAGTAGTTATTGGCAGTGATAGAAATTTAGATGCTATGGTCTTTGTTGGTGACATGGATTATATTAATTATTCTAGTGGGAGAAATACTGAAGAAGCTTATGCTGGTTCAAAAGTAAAAGATATTTCTAGATTCTATGTTTTAGGAAATCATGAGTTAGATAATACCTATGATGTTCCTGTGATTAGGGAATTTTTCTCAAGTTATAATTATACTCCTAATCAAGGCCCCCTAGGTTCAGAAAATACTACTTATTCTTTTGATAAAGGTGATTT
>CAZQKV010000047.1:0-6077 GCA_964593995.1 Candidatus Woesearchaeota archaeon | reverse complement strand
AAATAGTTGAGATTATTGAAAGTCCTGAAGTAGATATTGCTATAGCAGAAATAATGCCTTTTGATTTTTATTTTACTCCAAAGAAACCTGGAAAATATATTATAAGCGGAAGAGTTTTTTATAGTGGAAAAAGAACTTTTGAATCAAGCTCATCTTTGGAAGTTGTCCAAAAGAGTTCCAAATTTCAATTTTTAAGTCAGGTTTTTTTGGTTTTAATATATGTAATTTTGATTTTTATTATAATTATTTTTCTTTATAAAATAAGGAGAGAAAAAAGGATTTATTCCATAAGATTAAGAAAAATCACTAGGGGGCTCAAATGAAAATAAACTTTTTAAAAACAAGTTTAATCAAAAACAGGACTTAAAATGAAAATAAACTTTTTAAAAACAAGTTTAATCAAAACAAACCTTTCAAAAAGGTTTGAACCAAACCAGAATTTAAATAAGAATAGGAGTATAAAATGAAAAATAGATTTTTATTAATATTATTTTTTGTATTTTTAATATATTTAGTTGGTGGTATTGGCTTGATTAGAGCAGCAGACCAATCTCTTGAAATTAATTATAATTCTACCTTAGGAGGATCTATTGAAAAGGATGTTGAGTTTTCCTCTGTCTTATTAAAGGTTTTAACAGAAGTTGATTCTACTTGCAAGTATGACCTTGTTTCTGGGGGAGATTATGATGATATGGAAGAGAATTTTGATTTAAGTGCTGATAAATTACATAAAAAAACTTTTAGTGATCTTAGTGACGGAATATATAAATATTATATTAAATGTTTGGAAGACTCTTCTTCACAAGAGCCTGCAGAACTAAAACTTATTTTAAGAGTGGATGCTCCGGTTAGTGCAAAAATTATTTTATCTGAAGAGCCCCCTTTGAGTTATGGGAAATTAGATGTTACCTTGTCTACTTCAGAAGTGGTTTCACAGACCCCTTCTTTATCTTATTCATTTGATGGGATTTCTTATGATGATCTTCCTTTGTTTGGTTCAGGAAAAATTTGGGAAGGATATTTAGTGATTCCTAAGAATTTAGGAGAGGCAGCGCTCTCATTTAAATTTAAGGCAAATGATTTAGAAGGAAGGCTTGGAACCAGTCTCACTGGGGAAAGCGTATTTTTTATTGACACTGTAAAGCCAAGGTTAATATCAGATATAAAAGCAATAGGCTATGAAGGGAAAATAAGACTTGAATGGTATTTTGATGATGAAGTAAGGGAGTTTAATATTTACAGGTCTACTTCCCAAAATTCAGATTATACTGATTTTTATAAAAGTATTGATTATGACGACGACGATGACGACTATGATGGGAATTACTTTTTTTATGATACTTTAGTTGAGAAAGGAAAGACTTATTATTATAGAGTTTCTGCAGTAGATAATTCTGGAAATGAAGGGGATTTATCAAGGGAGGTTTTTTCAACAGCACTTATAAATAATGAATCTTCTGATTATGGGTTAGCACCAGAATTAAGAAGCTTAGTTGATAATCTTTTAGTTGAAATAGATTTTATTGATTCAGAAATCAGTAAAATTAAAAAGTCTATTTCTTCAAAATCTGATGAAGAAAGAACTCTTTTTTCTAATTTGAGGCTTGAAAATGAAATAGAAGGTTCTGTTTCAGAACTAAGTACATTAAGAAAAACTGTTGAGAATTATAAACTTCAAGATTTAACTGAAAATTCTTTGAATAATAAATTAGATTCTGCACAAATTAAATTAAATATAATCAAAAAGAAGGTTCCTGAGGGGATGGTTGTTATTGAGAAAGATTCATTTGCAGAAGAAGTTGATGAGCAAAGGGTGTACGAGGGTATTTTGAAATTAGAACCTCAAATTTTAGATAAGATAAAGGAGAAAAGTGTAGAAGAAACCCTTCAATTAGTAGAAGATTCTGGTTTGAGTATTATAAGCAATGTTTATGTTATCAGAATTATTTACCTTGATGGGAGTGAGAAAGAAATTTCTGTGGTTAAAAAAGCCATATATGCAGAACTTGAAAATGAGAAAAATACTTATTTTATTGAAATAATTCCTAGTAGTTTAGTAGACAAAATCTCTAGTATAGAAGTAATTAATTTTGATTATGATATTGTAAATGAGGATTCCTTGTCATTTAGTTCAGACACAAAAGAGATTATATATTCTATTCCTGAAAATTTAAATATTAATAAGCTGAAAGAGATAAAGTTATCATTGATTAGGATTTATCAAGAAGAGGAATTTAATTCTAGTTCAAGCATCACTGGATATTTTTTATTAGACCCAGAAAATAGGGGGTATATTGGTATTGTTGTTGGAATTGTTTTAGTTTTAATTATTGGGGTTTATTTTTGGTACTTAGTTAGAAAGAGATTAAAAGGCAGGGCTTTAGAGATTTATAATAAGATTGAGGAAGGTCTTGTTTTTTTAGATAAAAACGATTTGAAAGGTGCAATAGAAATTTATAATTCTGCTAGAGAAGATTATTCAGGGATTGAAAAAAAGTATAAGAAAAAGATTTTTAAAAAATTAAATTATTTGCATAATGAAATTATTGTTTTTAAGTTGGAAGAGGGGTTGAAAAAATTAGAAGTAAGAAAGGATAAGGAGTTGTTTGATAAGTTAGAGAAAATTTATAATAATCTTTCAGAAGATTACAAAAAAACTCTTTCTACTTTTTTTGAAAAAATAAAAAAAGATATGGAGGAATGGGATGAAAAATAAAGTTTTATTAGTTTTGGTTTTTATTATTATTTTTATAATTGTGCTGTTAACAATGGCAAAATCCTTGCAAGAGTTTTCTTCAATGGAATTAATAAAAGGAAGCAACCAGATTGAATTTAATATAAATAAACCTTTTCATGTAGATACTCTTGTTAAGTTAAATCCTGAAATAGAGGCGGTTTCTTATGAAGATGAGAAAAATAGTTTTGGTTATGTAAATATTCATGAGGGTATTGGTAGGAATTTTATTATTGAGAATAAATCTTATGAAATTTTTGTAAGTAAGAATATCACTCTGATTTTACCAGATTTAGGAGGATAAAATGAAATTATTCATTTTATTTAGTTTTTTAGTTTTTATTTTTTTAGGAATTCCTTTTTGCTCAGCAGCTCACTGGATAACTGGTATTGTTAATGATGCTTTAGATGGGACTGGCGCTGATGACCATACTATTTTTTTATGGAGGGCAGACAACTCTGCTGATAATCTAAGTGATATTATTGGTGCAAATGGAAATTCAGGGACAAGCAATTGGTATATGATTAATTGTCAGTTATTAAATGATAAGTGTAAGGTTGGAGATATAATGACTCTTCAAGTAGTTGATAATGGGGATACTTATATTACAAAAGCTATTAATGTAACTGTTACTACGTCTGGATTTACACTTGCTTCAAATTTAACTTTGAATAGCCCACCAAATATAAGTTCTATACTTGTTGACGATGCACTTAATACCCCGGCGAACGAGATAGATTTAATTGCTGCAAGTACTAGAGAGGTTAAGTGTGAGGCTGTTGTTGAGGAATTAGATGGTGATTCTTTGCAAGGGGTTTCTTCAGAATTTTTTAATAATATTGATTCTGGTTATGGATATTTAGATGATAATAATTCTCATTATACAAATAGCACTTGTTTTTTAAATTCAAGTTATGGTAATGAAAATGAGACTTTGGCTATTTGTAATTTTTCTGTTTGGTATTATGCAGATTCTCAAACATGGAATTGTACTATTAATGCAGAAGATAATCTTTCAGTTGCAAAAAACGCTTCAAATACAAGTTTTATTAACACTCTTCTTTCTGTTGGGCTTGTTGATTCTATTGATCTTGGAGATGCAACCCCTGATACAGTATCTAATGAATCCCTCTTAAATGTAACTAATTATGGTAATGTTGAGATTAATCTTAGTTTAAGTGGGTATGCTGTTAATATAGCAGATGGATTTGCAATGAATTGCACAGCAGGAAATATTTCAATAGATTATTTAAAATATAATCTTACAGATTCTATTCTTGGGATTTTAAATTTAGCCCAATTTGAAGCAACTTATGAAAATCTTACTGCTAACCCTGTTATTAAGGAATTTAATTTAAATTATAGAAAAAATGAAGATTATAATGAAGCAGCAAATGAGACCTATTGGAGAATTTATGCTCCAGTTGGCGTGGCAAAAGATTGTCAAGGGCATATTGTTTTTGGAGCAACACAATCTGCTGTTACTTAAATAAATTTGGAGATTTAATCAAAAACAGGACTTAAAATGAAAATAAACTTTTTAAAAACAAGTTTAATCAAAAACAGGATTTTAAAATGAAAATAATGTTTTTTATGAATTTTTTAGTAACCTTAATTATATTTTTAATACTTTCTCTTAATTTTTTTAAACATTATAAAAAATCAAGATTGTCAAAGGCGATAAATTATCTTTCAGTAATAGGTTTATTTTATTTTTTTATTTCTGTAATTTCTTTTTTGTGGCTTTTTGATATTTTAAAATATTCTATGAAAGATTTTGTATATATTTATTCAATAGTAATTTTTATCCAAACATTATTTTTATGCATTTTTGTTTATTTGTTTTCTGGAAAAAAGAAAGTTTTTTATTATTTATTTATTTATTTAATTGTTTTAATATCTTTTATTTTTCCTGTTTTAAATTATTTGGGTTTGTTTTTAGTAGCTTCTTTTTTACTTAGCTTTTTATTATTTATTGGATTAATTTTAAAATCTAGTATTTATAAAAAAATTGCTTACCTTGGGGTTTTTTATTCTTTTATATCTTTAATTTTTCAGATTTTACATACTTTAGGAAAGGGGGAATTATTTGTTTTAAGTTTTTTTTCTAATATTATTTTTTTATTATTTTTGTTTAATTTTTTAAAAAATTTAGAAAAATATCCCTTACAAAGAGGTTATAGTTATAAGAGACAATCACATTTTTTTAAGGTTTTTAGGTCTCTTGTTTTTATAATAATTTTAGTTAATTTTATTTTTATTGGAACTGTTGGGATTCATGAGTTTGGTCATTTTTCTTTATCTAAGTTTTATGAGTGTAGTTATCGTAGTATTGTTTATGAAGGGGATTTACCATACACTGAAATCTTGTGTAAGGATTTGTCAAAAAACAATTTTGTTTTATTAGGAGGAGTTTTACTTCCTTTTTTTATAGGAATTTGTTTGTTTATTATTGGGGGAAGGTTTTTAAGAGATATTGCCTTATTAGTTGTTGGATTTAATCTTCTTGTTTCTTCTATGGATTTTGTAAAATTAGGTTTTTCAGAGAATTTAATTATGGCAGGTTCTCTTTTTGGAGTATTATGTTTAATTATTGGGGTTGTGATGCTAGTTAAATCTAGAACTGAAGAATATGTTCATTCCATATTTTAGTAAAAAGAAAGCTATGTTTGTTCATATAAATCTATTTAAATTTATTTTTATCAAAAATAATATAAAAAGTGTGAGTTAAAATGATTTTTTTGGGTTGGAATATGAATAAAATAAGTAAGAGGAGCATGGCTAAGATAAGTGCAATAAGTTTAATTGCGCTTTTTGTCTTGATTATATTATGTTTTTTATTAGTCCCTGTTTTTTCTTCTGCTTCTACAATAAAAATAAAACAAAGTTATTTTGTTGGCGAGGAAATTAGATTGAATATTAATGGGGATTATAAAATAAAAATTAACTCTCCTTCAGAATCTTTTATTAGAAATGGAAGGGGAGAATTTAATTTTAAACCAGAGAAGCCTGGAAAATATAAATTTGAAATAATTAGTAACGGGAAAATAGAGATTTATGAATTTGATGTTATTGAAATTTCAAAAGCATTTTATTTAGATGTGAATCGAGAAAATGGGGTTGATATTTATGATTATGTTAAAACAAAAGATGATAATTGGATTTTGATTAATGATGGGGAATATGTAAGGGTTAGTTTTGAAAGGCCCTTGGATAATACAAAAGATATAACAATTTATGCAAAAAGTAGTGATAATGCAAAAATAGAAGTTTATGTTAAAGATGGTGAGGAATTAATTGAAACTTTTGAAAATATTTTTAATGAAAGTTTTTATAAAGTTT
>CAZQKV010000046.1:0-6155 GCA_964593995.1 Candidatus Woesearchaeota archaeon | reverse complement strand
TAAAACAAAGTATGTTGCATTTGGAATGGGAGGGTTTTATCACGAGCCTACTGATAAATTATTTTTATTATATGGTAGTGCAGACAGGTATGTAAGAGCAAGAACAGTTTTAGGAAGCTGGGTTTGTAAAGAACTAAATCATCCAGATAATAGAATCTTGGAAGCTGCTTAGGTCATTGTAGAAATAAAAATTAATTTGGATTATAATCTTGTATAATAATCGTATTTTTAAAAATAAGAATCAGCTAATCTTGTGGAAAAAGGAGATTATTATGTTATTTTAGAGCATGCTGTTCTTCCTGAAAAAGGAGATTATTATGTTGTTTTAGAGCATGCTGTTCTTCCTGAAAAAGGGGACCCAATAAAAACAATGCATTGGTTTAAGGACAAAGATCAATTTAAGGAGTGGTATTCTAACTTTAAAGATGTACATAGTATTGTGGCTGAGGGAATTAGTATGGAAAAAGCAATAAAATTAAGTGATTGCATAGATATAAAATCACCTTTTGCTGAATCTATTTTAAATCAAGGTAAGGTAAATAAAAATAAGAGATAATTAAAACCAATTTTTTAAACTAACTTCTTTTATAATCTAGCTATCTTTTGTATTGTCCGCTGCTCCAGGGCTTGCAATTTCTTTATCTTTAACTAATTTAGCAATATCTACAACTTTATCCCCTGGCTGTAATCTGATTATCCTGACCCCAGAAGTTGCTCTTCCCATTACTCTTATACCTTTGACACCAGTTCTTATAGTTATTCCTTTTTTTGTTGAAACAACAAACTTATCATTATCTTTAACTTCTATTGTGCTTACTACTTGTCCTGTTTTTTCACTTACTTTAAGATTAATTACTCCTTTTCCAGCTCTCCCAGTTAATCTGTAATTATCAATTTTACTTCTCTTGCCATAACCTTTTTCAGTAATTGTAAGTATTGAGAAATTTTTATCTTTTACAATTTCTAAATTTACTACTTCATCTTTCTCACCAAGTTTTATTCCAGTAACACCATAACTAGCCCTGCCCATGTTTCTTACAAGATCTGAATTAAATCTAATTGCATTACCTTTTTTTGTCATTAACATAACCTCTTGCCCTTGCTTAATCCTTTCAACCCCAATAACATTGTCTGAATTGTCTGCAGGAAGATTAATTATTCTAACTCCCGTGCTTCTTGGTTTGCTAAACAAGTCTAATCTAATTTTTTTAACCTGTCCTTTCTTAGTAACCATAAATAAATTATCATTGAATTCTTTAACAGACATAACATCTGTTATCATATCATCTTTAATATTAAGCAAGTTAACAATTGCCTGCCCTTTTCCTTGTCTTTGAGTTTCAGGAACCTTATATGCTTTTAACCAAAATAATCTCCCCCTCTCACTAAATAATAATAATTGATCATGTGTTGAACAGATAATTAGTTGTTTTACAAAATCTTCAGTAGTTAATTCTGTACCAATAACTCCTCTTCCACCACGTTTTTGTTCATGATAAACTTTAAATGGCATCCTCTTAATATACCCTTTTTCAGTTATTGAAATAATAACATCTTTTTTCTGAACAAGGTCTTTTTCTACAATCTCTTTAATGCTCCTGATAATTGTGCTTCTCCTAGAATCTCCGTAATTCTTTTTTAATTCATTTAATTCTTTTTTAATAATCTTAAGAATTTCTTTTTCATCGCCTAAAATCCTTTTTAATTCCTTGATTTCAACAAGCAAATCTCTTTCTTCTTTTTTTAATTTTTCATGCTCAAGAGAAGTAAGTTGTTTTAATGTTATTTCAAGTATAGCATCTGCTTGTTTTTTAGTAAGTTTAAATTTCTTCTGAAGCGCCTCGCTTGCTTCTGTGCCTGTCTTGCTTTTTTTAATTGTTTCAATTACTTTTTCTAAGTTTTTTAATGCAATTAATAATCCTTTAACAATATGCTCTCTTGCTTCTGCTTTTCTTAAATCAAATTCAGTTCTTTTTCTAATCATCTTTCTTCGATGATTAATATAACAAGCAATCATTTGCTTAAGATTTAAAGTTTTAGGTATCCCTGCAACTAATGCAACAAGAACAGCATCAAATCTAGAATGTAATTTTGTAGATTTATACAGTCTATTAATTGTAAACTGGCTGTTTGCCCCCTTTCTCAATTCAATAACAATTCTAACATCTCCTTTGCTGCTCTCATCTCTGATATCTTTTACATCAGGAAGCTTTTTATCAACTGCAAGTTGAGCTATTTGTTTAACTAAATCAGATTTATTAACTTGGTAAGGAATTTCAGTTATAATAATAGATTCTTTATCTTTTTTAGTTTCAATTGTAGTTTTGCCTCTTAATACAAAACCAGCTTTCCCATTTTCATATAATTCTTTTATATTTTCTGCAACAATTTTCCCCCCTGTTGGAAAATCAGGCCCAGGAATTATATTCATTAATTCTTCTGTTGTTATTTTAGGTTTATTAATAGTTGCAGTAATTGCATCACAAACCTCATTTAAATTATGAGGAGGAATATTAGTTGTCATTCCAACTGCAATTCCACTTGAACCATTTATTAAAAGATTAGGAACTTTTCCAGGAAGAACTACTGGCTCTTTAATAGAATTATCAAAATTAGGAATAAAGTTCACTGTTTCTTTATCAATATCTTGTAAAAGTTCAACAGATAATTTACCAAGCTTTGCTTCTGTATATCTTGAAGCTGCTGCCCTATCTCCGTCCATTGAATTATGAACAAAAATTCCTGATGCAAGAGCAAAATTATGAGTTTTGTCTATGGTTAAGTCATAAACCTCTTCAAATTCTTTCAAGAACTCTACCTTTACAACTTTATGATTACCATTCAATTCACATAACAATAAATTCTCATCATTCTGATAATACTTATTTAATCCATGATTCCATGAAGTAAAACTCTTTAATCCAAAAACTTCATTTCTTACCCTGTCATAATTTTCTTTATTTAGAATTAGGTTATTCTCTTTAAGATAATTACAAATATTTAGAAATTTCTTCTTACCAGTTAAGTTGGTTTTTCTTCTCTTATTGGAGGCAACTATTTTTTCATGAAACAATTTCTTATATTTTGGATTTTGCCACATTCTTTTCATAGTTATTGAAGCCGTTTTACGAATTTCCTCTATGACTTCTGGATGTTCTGTAAGATACTTTTTATTTATCTCACTTAGAGTTATCTTCATCTTGTTTTGATAATCTTTTCTTTTCCAATTCTTAAGATTTCTTTCACTCATTCTTTTAGAATAGGCTTCTCTATTTTTTTCATCACCCCAAAATCTTTTTCTACCTTCTTTTAACTTTTTTCTATATTCAGAATCATTTTTATGTTTTTTAGAAGTAAATTTGTAATGTGTTTGCCAATGCTCTTTCCAATGCATTCTTCTAATATTATCAGGATTATTATTTAATTTATCAAAATTAAGATGATGCCTTATTCTTCCACTGGATTTTTGATAAATCCTGTTTGAAATATTCCACTCATCAGAGAGAATGTGTACAAAATCCCAAGAAGTTGATTTTGGTTGAAAAACCATAGAATAACCAACAGCTTTTGCACTATCCTCTTTTGTAGACAATCTAAAATAACAAGGCATTAGTGAATCTCCTGATTCTAAATTTTGAGCTTCCTTATAGTTTCCATCTTTTAACATAAACTGGTGGTTCAAGGTACATTTTATTTCTTCACCATTATCTAAGGTAACCTTCATTATCTCTGCATCAGTCATTGTTTTTCTTGGATTCTTAATCTCAGCAATTTTAATTTCATTATTTTTATCAACTGTAAAGGTAAAATTTCTTTTTCCCTGTTTATTCTCTTTTATTAAATCTATAAAAGATAAACCCCGTCCATCAGCAAGTTTAACTTCCGTATCTGCAGTAAAACATCCAAAATTTCCTTGCCCATGAACAAGTGGGTAACGAAGACTAAAATCTTGTGCCATTCTAACCATTGCATCATAAATAGCCATGTCTCCGTGAGGATGAAACTTACCCATGCAATTATGTGAAATAATTCCATTGGCAACAAATTCGTGATCATTTTTAACAGTAAAATCATAAGTTTTTTCAGGATCAGATTTTTCTATTTTATTAATTTTCAAAAAGAACAATTTGTTTTGCACTATCTCTCTTAAAATATCAGAATATTTTGAATCAATTTTTTCAAGTTTTTTAAGAATATTCCACTCTATTATCTGACTTGTTCTCAATCCTTTTTCCTTTAAATTCTTTGAATATCTTATCTTACAACCTGCAGGATATTTTATGCCTAATCTAAATTTTTTACTTTCTTTATTTTCATACCACCCACCGCCAAGATGTTTATCACTTAATTCAGAAAAAATCACATCTCCTACAAAAGGGATTACTTCAAAATCTGATTTTCCAGTTTTATTTAATATTATATCCTTAGCTTTTTCTCTTTTTCTTTCATGCATTAAATTAAGATTTTTTGCTAATCTTTTTGAAAATTCTCCTCTAAATTCTATATGATAAGCAGGAAAATTTGACCTAATAATCCTTCCATTAGCCAGATGAGGTTTAGTCTTTACAATAAGTTTTTTTCCAATTACTCCGAGTTGCTGTGTCATTAACAATAATTTATTAATCAATTTTTCTGAAGTTGAGATATACCTTATGACATTTCTTGAATTATGAACTGAACCATCTCCATCAATTAATCCGCTTATAAAAGAATACACTGTTTTCTTAGGAGAAATTAATATTTGATAAGGGATTTCTTTTGTATGGGCATCTTTACCAATTAAATTAAAAGTTTTTGCTAAAAAATTACAAAGAATCCTGTTGTTTATTCTTATAACAGATAATTGGCTTTGAATAAGTTGGCCTGAATTTGTCTGATAATTTTGATTTTTAGTTTCAATATTTGCGATGTAACCAAATTCATTTTCTAAAATAAACTTTATTTTATTAATAATTGCTTCTGAAGAAGAACAAAATCCGATTCTGTTATTTTTTTTATTTATCCAACCATCAGATAAAAATTGCCCCAATAAATATGCTATATTTTCATTAAGCTCTAAATATTTATTATTAAATAATTTTAATTTGATATTTTCCTTAAAATCTGGATAATCTGCTTTTATTACAACAAAATCATCTTTTCTTAAATCCCTTGCTTCTTTCCATTCATATTTTAAATCTTTATTTAAAATTTTAAATTTCTGAGATTTTGTTCCTATAACAGATATTCCATTATTCAATGTAATTTTCAATAATTCTTTTTCAGGCATTTCATACAATTCAACAACTTCTTGTATGCCTTTATGAGTATAAACAAAATTTCCCCTATCAATTTTCTGAATAGGAAATAATCCTTTTGTAGTTAAAATTTGTGTATTTTTAACAAAACAATCTCCAACGATTCTAGCACTTTTCTTAGTCATTCCCTTCTCCAGGCCCATTAGCTTCATTGCATAAAGAATTCTACGATGAACTGGTTTTAATCCATCTTCAACAGAAGGCAGTGCCCTACTCACAATAACTGACATAGCATAATCAATATATGCTCTTTTCATTTCAGTACTAATTTCACTTCCAACTACCCTGTTTTCATCCATATCCTTGAGATTAAGTTCAGTTTTTTCTAATTTCTCAGCGGCGCCTTCAGAATTATTAAATTTTGAATTTACTTTTTCCCCATTAATTGCATTTCCGTTTGTGTTGTTTGTTTTTTTGTTTGGCATTTTATTTTAAACTCTCTATTTCTTCATTTAAAGCATTGCAATCAAAATCTAGCAAGTCCCCGCATAAAATGCATAAACTAACCTTTCCTTTTTCACTCTCATCAGGACATTCCATACATACCCTAATTCCCCGTTTCCTTCTCATTACTCTTTCTAAAAATTCAATATTATCACTATTACTTAAACTATTATAAGCTTCCATTCTGTTCCCGCAATCATGAGTTCTAATAAAATAACTATCCATTATACTTTCCGTCCTAAATATCCACCTCTGCTATATTAGCATTTGTTTCAATAAACTTTCTTCTTGGGCCAACAACATCCCCCATTAACATGCTGAATGTTTCATCAGCAACCACAGCATCTTCTATTGTGACTCTCTTTAATATTCGGGTTTTAGGATTCATAGTTGTATCCCATAATTGTATAGGAT
>CAZQKV010000045.1:0-6175 GCA_964593995.1 Candidatus Woesearchaeota archaeon | reverse complement strand
ATTCAGAACTAATTTTCGGTTCTTCCTAGTGACATATGTCCCTTGGACATACAAGATTTTGCTGTGTAATAACCTTTAAAAACCCTTATCTTCTTTGATTTTTATTAAGATTAATTAATTAATCTTATTGCAGTGTTTTTGATAGCAGTTGGTTTTCACCAACAGGCTCAGAAACTAGATTTAGTTTTCTAGTCAGCTATCAAAAGGAGATTATTATGCCTAAACATCATAAACCAAGGAAGGGTAGCCTGCAGTTTTATCCAAGAGTAAGAGCAAAAAAAATTTTGCCTAGAGTTAGCTGGAAAGCTCTTTTTAGAGAAGGTTCTAATTTTTTAGGTTTTATTGGATATAAGGTTGGAATGAAATCTGCATATGTAAGAGATAATACATCAAATTCATTAACTAAAGGGCAGAGAATTACTGTTCCTGTAACAATTATTGAATGTCCTACAATGAAAATTTTTTCTGTTCGGTTTTATAAAAAAAATAAATTAATTGGAGAGGTTTTAAATCAAAATATTGATAAGGAATTAAAAAAGAAGGTTAAAATTCCAAAGCAATTCAACAAAAAAATTGAGGATTTTAAAGAAAGAGATTATGATAATGTCAGAGCTATTGTTTATTCTCAAGTTAAAAAAACAGGAATTAAAAAATCTCCAAATATTAGTGAGATAGAAATTTCAGGAAATTTAAATGAAAAATTAGAGTTTATTAAAAATAATTTATTAAGGGAGATATCAGTTAAGGAATTTATTAATGAAGGGGTTGTTGATGTAAGAGGAGTTACTAAAGGAAAAGGAACTCAAGGTCCTACAAAAAGATTTGGATTAAAATTAAGGTTTCATAAATCAGAAAAAGGTAGAAGGGGGCCTGGGACTGGTGGTTCATGGCATCCTGCAAGAGTTGATTTCACTCAGCCAATGGCAGGGCAAATGGGATATTTCACAAGAGTGAGTTATAATAATAAGATAGTTTTTATTGAAAGCATTAATAAAAAAGAAATTAATCCTAAAAATGGGTTTAAAAAATTTGGAAAAATAAAAACAGATTATGTAATCTTACAAGGAAGTGTGCAAGGACCAACTAAAAGGCCGTTATTAATCACAATCCCATTAAGAGAAACTAAACGTCAAAATAAAAAAAATTATGAATTCATTGAGTTGAGGTAAATAAAAAATGAACCCCAAAACAATACAAATAAGAAAAGAAAAAATAGATAAGAGTAAAATAGATTATGTAAAAGCAGAAACATCTATAAAAAAGATTTTCCAAAAATTAAAATTAGATTTAGAAGCTCGTTTCTCTGATTTACAAACAGCAAATCCTTTTTTAGATTTTGAAAATTATCCTCCAAGAATATCTTTAAGTTTTTTTCCAAAAGCAGATGGATTTTGTCTTCAGCATACTGTAGAAAAGGAATTAAAAGCAAAACAAAGTGATATTTCCCAAGCAGTTAAAAAAATAGCAGATAAATATGATTTAGTGGCAGTTCCCTATCATATTGGAGGCCTGCCCATTGGAAGAGGCAAATACCTAACTAAAAAAGCTTTTGGTTTGGGAATTTATACTTTTTATCCAAAATATGGAAATTTTAAAAAATGAAAACAAAAATATTAGATATTGAAGGAAAGAAAACAAAAGAAATAATTACAAACTTATTTGAAGAGCCAATAAGAGAGGATATTATTTTTAAAGTTATAGAAGCAGAAAAATTAAAACACCCTAGTTCTCCAAAATACAGAGCAGGCATGGACCGTTCTGCTTCTGGAATCCAAAGAAAAAGAAGGCATGTTTGGAAATCAGATAGAGGGAGGGGCCTTTCAAGAATCCCAAGAAAAATACTCTGGAGAAGGGGAACACAATTCTCATGGGAGGGGGCCATAATTCCTTCTGCAAGAGGAGGAAGACGTGCACACCCCCCAAAATGCTCTGTTAATTTAAAAAAAATAAATAAAAAAGAATTAAAAAAAGCATTACTTTCTGCATTATCATATGTAAATTCAATTAAAGAACTAAAAAAGAAATACACTTCTCTAAAAAATAAAAAGATTGATAAAGGCCTCCCGATTATTGTTGAAGAAAAAATTCTTAAATTAAAAACAAGAGAATTTTTAGAATCATTAAAAAAGATTTTACAAGAATTATACGATGTTTCTATACAAAAAAAATCCATAAGAGCAGGTATTGGAAAATTAAGAGGAAGAAAATATAAGAAGAACGCAGGAGCCTTGCTTGTTATCGGAAGAGATGAAAAAGCAAAAACAAAGGGTATTGAAACAGTTAATGCTGATAGATTAATTGTTACTGATTTAGCAAACAACGGGGCCAGAGTTACTATGTTCACTGAAAAAGCAATTAAAGAACTGGAGGCAAGCTTGTTAAAATGAAACTAATATCTACAGAAAAAGCAGTAAGATTAATTGAACTTAACAACATGCTGGTTTTAGAAGTTGATAGAAGAAATTCAAAAGATAAAATAAAAAAAGAATTTGAAGAAATGTTTAATGTAAAAATTCATTCAATTAATACATTAATAAAGAAAAATAAAAAAATTGCTTATATTAAATTAAAAAAAGAAAATCCTGCAATTGATATTGCAACTAAACTTGGAATGATATAAAATGGTTGAAAATAATTTAAAAGATATAATAGATAGTGTAAAGATTGGTGAAGTAATATGTCTTGGTCTTAAAAGACATTTTCCTTCAGGTTCAACAAAACTTGATGCATTTTACAAAGTTGTTTATGCGGGGAAAAGATCTCTCGGAGAACATATCTTTATCGAAGAAAGAATTGAAGGAATAGAAGATACAAGAGATATTCATTCTTTTATAATCTCTCACATATTAAATAATTTTAAAAAACCCTATTTAAATAAAGTAATAAACCAGACTTTTAAAACTGCTCACCCAAACCATGATAATCTAAATAATATATTTGAAACTGCTAAATCATCAAATAAGAAAGAATGTAAAAATTTTATCTTAGGAGTAAATGGTTAAAATGGGAAAACGAATAACACAACAAGCCAGAGGAAAAGGAAGCTTAACATTTAGAGTTAAGCCAAAAGCTTATAGATATAAAATTGGATATCCATCATTAAATGCAACAGGAAAAGCAAAAATTGTAAAATTATTTAATTCTTCTGGGCACAGTGCTCCTCTTATAAAAGTTAATATTGGAAAAGAAAATTTTATTTGTCCTGCAGCATCAGGAGTTTATGAAGGACAGGAAATTGAGATTAATGGTAATGTGGGGATTGGAAATATATTAAAACTAGAAAACATACCTCAGGGAACAAAAGTATTTGATATTGAATTTGCTCCTGGAAAAGGAGGAAAATTATTAAGAGGCTCTGGATGTTCGGGAATTGTAATGAATAAGGATGATAAGTTTGTTGAAGTTCAGATTAAAAGAAGAAGATTAAAAATAAACAAAAAGTGCCGGGCAACTATAGGAATTGCTGCAGGAGATGGAAGGACAATGAAGCCTTTTATTAAGGCAGGCAAAAAGCATCATTTAATGGCTTCAAAAGGAAGAAAGTGGCATAGAACCTCTGCTGTTAAAGTAAATGCAGTTGATCATCCTTTTGGAGGCGGGAGAGGAAAAAGAATTAAAAGCAAGATTGCTAAAAGAAATGCTCCTCCTGGAAGAAAAGTAGGGCATATCAGACCTAAAAAAACTGGAAAGAGGAAATAAACTTAAAAATGGCAGAAGAAATAAAAATAAAGAAAAAAGAATTCGCATATCGCGGAAAAACTTTGGAAGAATTAAAGAAACTAGATATTCGTGAATTTGCTCAATTACTTAAATCAAATGAAAAAAGAACTGCATTAAGGCAGTCTGATGAAATACAAAAATTCTTAATCAAATGCAATAAAAAAATTCAGAAAAACAAACCAATAAAAACACATTCAAGATATTTGATAATTGTTCCAAAAATGGTTGGTTTAAGAATACAGGTTCACAACGGAAAGAATTTTGTTCCAATTGAGATAATCGGGCCAATGCTAGGGCACAGATTAGGGGAATTTGCAGTTACTAGAACTAAAGTTAAACATGGAGCAGCAGGAGTTGGTGCAACAAGATCAAGCGCATCTATGTCTGTTAAATAAAATGGTTGATGAAGAAATAAGACAAGAAAGGAAAATAGAAGAAGATAATGAAATTAAAGCTGAAGAAAAACCAATAAAAGAGAAGAAGGAAGAAGAAAAAGTAGAAGAAAAGAAAACAGTAGAAGAAAAAAAAGAAGGCAAGGAAGAAAAAGCTGAGAAAAAACACAAGGAAATTTTAATTAAAAGGACAGAAGCAATTGTTAGTGGAAAAAGCCTTCCAATTTCAATGAAACACTCTGTAGCTCTTTGTAATTTTATAAAAGGAAAAGAAATTGATGAAGCAAGAGAATTATTAGAAAAAGCAAGTAAAAAAAAGATTCCTGTTCCAATGAAGGGAGAAATTCCTCATAAAAAAGGAATAATGTCAGGAAGATATCCAATAAATGCAATAAATCATTTTATAAAATTAATAAAAAGCCTAAGAGCAAATGCACTAATTAATGATATTGAATTTGAAAAGTATAAAATAGCTTGCAAAGCTAATATTGCTTCTCGCCCTTATAAAAGGTTTGGAAGAGGCAGATTCAAAAGGACTCACATTACAATTAAATTAATACCTTTAAATAAATCAGAATAAATGGCAGCAAAACAAACAAAGCAAAAAACAGAAGGATGTAAAGATAAATTTTGTCCAACACATGGAAAAATCTCTCTTAGAGGAAGAAGTTTTAAGGGGAAAGTTATAAGGAAATTCCCTAAAAGAGTTTGTATTGAATTTGAAAGAACAATTTACATAAAAAAATATGAAAGATATTCAAAAAGGAAAACAAAACTTCATGCTAGATTGCCTGATTGTATGGCACAGAATATTGATGTTGGAGACTACATTGAAATCAAAGAGTGCAGACCAGTCAGCAAGACAATAAGCTTTATTGTTACAAAGAAAATCTCAAGAGAGAAGGAGGATAAAAAATGAAAATAAGCGATGATCTAAAAATCTATGCAGCATATGCCAGACTTACTGAAGCTCATATAAACCTTGCAAAAGAAATTAAATTTGCTGAGAGACAATATCACTTTGGTGTGATTTATAAGATGCGAAAATGGATATACAATATTTTTGATATCTTTGAATCTGAAATGTTAAATAAAGGTAAGGACTATTATAGTCTCCTTGTTGAAGTTCTAAGAGATAAAGTTAGTAAAGAATTTAGAAATATTATTAATAAACCAGAAAATAAATCATTAGAAAAAACTATAAAATGAAAGGAATTGGAGCAAGATTAACAAAAGGGTTAAATATAGGAAGCTTAGTTTTAGCTAGCGATAATAGCGGGGCGAGAATTGTAAAAATAGTTGGCGTAAAAGGAGGAAAAACAAAAAGAGCTCGACAACAGTATGCAAAGATTGGAGATTGGGTAAAAGTATCTGTAAGAAAAGGGGATCCGAAGATGAAAGGACAAGTTTTTGATGCTGTAGTTATAAGACAAAAAAAACCTTTTAGAAGAAAAACAGGAGAAAGAGTTGCGTTTACAGATAATGCTGTTGCATTATTAAAAGATGATAAAGGAAATCCTAAAGGAACTCAAATAAAAGGACCTATTGCGAAAGAGGTTGCTGAAAGATGGCAGTTCATGAGCAAAATAGCAAAATTTATATTATAAAAATGAAACAAAAATTTTTAAAACAATGGAGAGCAAGCAAAATGCCAGGAAAACAAAGAAAATACAGAGCAAATGCCCCATTACATATAAGGAGTAAATTGATGTCTGCAAACCTTAGTAAAGAACTAAGGAAAAAACATGCAAGAAGAACCTTCCCATTAAAAAAAGGAGACCAAGTCAAAATAATGAGGGGGGAATTTAAAGGAAAAATTGGGAAAATTGATCTAATTAACTTAAAAAAATTAAGAGCCACAATAGAAGGAATCAATAGAATTAAAAAAGATGGAACAAAAATTGGTGTCTTTTTTAGCCCTTCAAACTTACAAATAAAAGAATTAAATTTAGAAGATCGGAAAAGAATTAAATCTCTTGAAAGAAAATCTAAAACAAAGGAAAAAGAAGAGAAACCAAAAGAAAAGGAAAAGCAGGAGAAAAAAGTAAAAGAAAAACTAGATA
>CAZQKV010000044.1:0-6292 GCA_964593995.1 Candidatus Woesearchaeota archaeon | reverse complement strand
TTGGAAAGTTTTTAATATTGCTGCATTTCTTTTTATAACTATATTTTTTATTCTGCCGTATTTAGTTCAGATTTCTACTTATTTTCACGAGAGGGGACATGTTAAGGCTTTGGAAAAATATGATATTACAGCGGTTTATAATATTAATTTATTAGAAACTATTCCTAATTTTTTTAATCCAAAAGTAGATAAATTAGGGGTTACTAGATTTAATCTTGCTGATTACAAGGCTTTAGATAAGTATGAAAGAACAGAAATTAATGTTGCGGGAATTGTTTCTGATTTGAGGTTTCTGTTTTTAATTGGAATTTATTTAACTTTTGTTAATGTGTATGTTTATTATAAGGTTAAATTTAAGCAAGATTATAACTTGACTTGGGTTTTGGTAGTTAATTGGGTTTTGTTTATGTGGCTTTTAGCCTTAATTCAGATAACTGTTGCAAATATAACTTATTTAAGTGGGGACATTTATCAATTAGTTAGATTTTTAAGAGTTTAGAATCAACTAATTTAATTTTTGAATTAAAATATTTTTAATTAAACTTTAATTAATTCAAATTCTAATTTCTTTTTAATTAGTTCAATAAATTTATCTTCTTGTTCTTTTTTTATTGTGCATCCAGCAGCATGCTTATGGCCTCCAGATTCTCCACCTAATGTTTCTATTATGGAATCCATTAATTTTTTTAAGTTTCTAGGGGATCTTGGATTTTTTCCAGCCATTCTTGTAGAGACTTTTATTTTATCATTATTATATGCCATAGCAATTATTATTGTCCCTTTTTTATATATTGAAGAAAAAGAGAGAATGCTTGCCATTGTTCCGATTATAGTATCTTTTATGTTATCTTTAGCATTTATAATTACATATTCTCTTCCTTGTATTTTTCCATTTTGGTTTATGTGTTTTAATCCAGAAATGATATGTTGCCTGTATTTAACATAAATTCTTTCTGCTTTTTTTCTTGCTGCATTGTTTCCTAAACAGAACATTAAAGCTGTGGCGCTTTCTTCCATTCTGCTGCACGCATTGATTATTGCAGACAATTCTCTAACATCTTCTATTTTGTTGAAAAATTTAATTAAATATAAATTTCCTATGTATTCTTGTCTTTTTTCATCTGGGGAAATTCTTAGCATGATTGCTGTTACTAGGTTTTTCATTTCTTTTTCACTTAAATCAATTAAAGCTTTGTAAGTTTTACCAATTTTTTCAATCCCTATTTCTTGTAACAGTTCATAAACTCCTTTTGATTCTCCAGTGATTCCTGGAATAAAAGGCTTGGGACTATATTCTAAGGCTTTATCGAGGGGCCTTGTAGAAGGGTAGATTAATAATCCTTTTTTAATATTAACATTCGCGTCTATTAGTATTTTATTTCTTGTTTTATTAATTTCTCTTTCCATAGTATCCCCAACCATTCCTATTATTGCTAAGTGAGCTAAATCTTTGTTTTCTTTTGATATTTTTTTAGAAACAAGATAAGCTAGTTCTGCACTGCATAAATCCTCATAATCCTTTATAACGTGAGGATTTACTATGTTTATATTTTTAGGAACAATTTTTTCACTTAACTCATGATGGTCAATTATAAATATCTCATTTTCTAGTTCAGATAGCTCTTGTAAGTAAGAAGAGCCTAAATCTAATAATAAAATAATCTTTTCCTTTGGAAATAGACCTATTTCTTTTTTATCAAGAGCTTTTAGGATTTTTACTGAAAATTGGATATTTAATCTTTCTAATGTTTTTGAAAAAATTGCTGCAGAAGTAATTCCATCAGTATCAAAATGACTAACGAGTTGTATTTTTTTGTCTTTACTTTTTTCTAAAAATTCTTTGCTGAAGTTGTCAATTAAGTTAATTACCATGCTAGCACTTCTTTTTAATAAACTGTATTAAATTATTTCTTTTTTAAATAATCTTCTCTTTTCTTTAGTTTTGCTCTTGTAATTATGAGTGCTCTTTCAGAAGCTTTGTCTTGCTTGTTTTTTTTGTAATGTGAAATTATTTTATCAAATTTTTTCTTGAGATTTAAATTAGTTGGTTCTGTGAATTTATCTTTTTCTTTTAGTACTTGTTTTATTTTAATCCCGTATATTTTTGCTTTTGGAATACCGTACTGGTCTCTTAGGGCAAGACCTATTTTTTCAGAGGTCATTCCTTGTTCTGCTAGTTTTAAAATAATAGAACATACTTCTTTCTCAGTGTATTTTAACCATACTGGTTTTTCTATTTTACTAGTTGTTTTTTTTGATTTTGTGTTTGCCATATTAATTTGTTGTAAATTTGGTTTTTAAAGATTGTGATTTGGAAACATAGCGCAGTGGTCAAGGGAAATATTTATAATGTTTCTTTTACTTTTTATTATATGAGATTATTATTTGAAAAAGGAAAACAAAGGGAATTGTTGAAGAAGGAGAAAGAGAAGCTAAACTTTACTTGGGTTGAGTTTTCAAATTATCTTAGTTTGAAATATGGAAAATTAATAACCTTTTTTAGAGAAGAAAGACTAATGGATGAAGATACTTTTAATAAATTAAAATTGAAAAGAGGTTATAAAAAGTTTATAATGAAGAAATTGAGTGATAATTGGGGACAATCAAAAGGGGGAAAAAATTCCCCTGGAAGAACTAAAAAGATTAAAATTCCTAAGAAAAATAGAGAATTAGCAGAATTATGGGGAATCATGCTTGGTGACGGATGTTTGCAGAAGGTTCAAGGATATAAATTAGGAGTTTATGGAATTGATATTGCGGGGCATTCTGAAAAGGATCGAGAATATTTAATTAATTTTGTTAAACCTCTTTGTGAAAAACTTTTTTCAATTAATAGTAGGATTTACCAATCTAAACAGAGCAAGTGTATTCATATAAATGTTGATAGCAGAAAAGTAGTTGATTTTTTTGAAAGGGAAGGATTCCGGGCAGGTAATAAAATAAAAAATCAAGTAACAATCCCTAATTGGATTAAGGAAGAGAAGAGGTTGCTCTCTGCTTGTCTGAGAGGCTTATTTGATACAGATGGATCTTTTTATTAATTGACAAATCAAAATAGCTATCAAGTTCATTTTAAAAATCTTAATAAAAAATTGTTAAATGATGTTAGAAGATCTTTAATTAAGTTAGGTATTAATCCTTCTAAAATAATTTGTGGTAAAAGTATTGTTATAACCAGAAAATCTGAAATTGAAAAGTTTTATAAATTGATTGGGTTTAGTAACCCCAAGCATTTAAATAAAATTAAATTGCTTTTTTAGCCCCGTAGGACAGTGGTCAAGTCTCCGGCGCTTTGGACGCCGATACCCAGGTTCGAATCCTGGCGGGGCTATTTGCTTTATAAGTTTAATTATTAACATCCATCACAATATTTCTTAAATACGCGCTTTTTTTACTTAGGAAATGAGAGAACCAAGTGCCAGGGATAAGAGATTTATTAAATATACTAAGGGTTATCTAAACCTTGTTCAAAGAAGATTTATTAAAGAGATGGGGCCTATTTTTGGTTTACTTACTATAACTCCTTTTGACTTAGGTTTTTTTCATATTAGTAGAGATGCATATATTGCTGCAGATAAAAGGGAAATAATATTAAGTACGAGACATGCTACTTATGATTGTTGCACTGATTGTTGGAGAGATTGGGTGAGATCAAGAGGGTTTGTTTTAGGTCATGAATTAGGGCATGACTTTCATTTTCAAGCTAATCCTGAGCTTGTGAGACAAGAAAAGGGAAAATATACTGAGGAGAGGTCTGGCTGGAGTAAAGAAGGACATTATTTGTCTGAGATAGTTGCTGAACTTTCTACACTTATTTTTCATGATAAAATTGGCAGGTTAAATAACAATCTTTTGGGAGGAATTTGTGGTTATGATTATTTTCCTCCTTCTTTTCAATTATTTTTAGATAATAGAAATAATTCAGAAGGATTATTAAGAAGATTAGCTAAAATGGATGTTAAGCAAGCTTCTTCAATCATACAGCCTTATAGGCATCTCCAATGTTCTATTAAATCTTCTGATGTAGGGTTTGGTATGTGTGTTAAAGTAGAGAATGTAGCTGCTTAATGTTTTTAGTGTCCTTTATATCTTCCTCTTTTTTCAATTGCAGAAATTCTTTTAATAATAAAATCATGCTTATCTGCTTTATAGTTTTGAAGAATTATTTTAAAACATTTATCAGCTATTTTATAATGTTTTGCATCTAAAGCTTGTTTTAATAAATGCAAGTCAACTGCTTTATCTTCAACTTTATGTGAGTGAAATCCTAAGCCAAAATCAATAAAATAAAGACAACTACGTTCTTCTTTAGAACTTTCCTTTTTATTAGGACTTTCCTTTTTAGTGTCTTTGTAAATCATGTTGCTTGTTGTTAGGTCTCCGTGAATGATATTTTGATTATGAATCTTTGTTAAATGTTCTCCGATTTGCTTGCAAATTTCTTTCCAATCAAGTTTTTCAAGATGTTCTGAAAGTTTTTTACCGTCGATAAATTGCATAATAATCTGCTTTTTTTCTTTATCTTCTTTAATAATTTTTGGAACATTAATTATATTGCTTAATTTATCAATAATTTTTGCTTCTGCTTTTGTTCTTCTGGTTCTTAGTTTATTATCTATTTCAGGCAATCTATAAGATTTTTTTATTCTGTTTTTAATTATTTGATTATCTTGCAATGATATTATTGCTTCTGCACCTTGTTGGATTATTTTTTGTTTCATTATGTATTTTAGAGAATAGTATTGTTTAAAAAGGTTTAATATATTGGAAGTTTATGGTTGGTAGGATTTACCTTGATGATAGATTATTAATACAGGGAAGGGGCTTTGGAGAGGATGAAGCTTTAAGAGAGAAAAGTAAAAGGGTAAATTGTGCGGGAAATTTCCATAAATACTGGGAGATTTTCACATGGGGCTCTGAAAATAGATTTAATTTTTGCAGTGAAGAAGAAGGGTATGCTTTAACTAGGATTGAAGTTTCTGTTTCAGATATTTCTGCTGGTAAGGGTTTTAATAAAGATTTTCCTTCTGTTAATTTAGAACATCCAACTCATTCTCTTAGGGTTCACTCATATGGTCTTGATGCCCCAGCAATGCCAATTTCTCAGAAAAGTATGATGATGGTAGTTAGAGAATTAGAAAACGCAGGAATACTCTGTTTATTACATCACAAATCTAGTAAGGATTTTAAGGGTTGGGTGAATTCTGTTGATTATGTTTCTGGAGGTTTAAGAGAAAAGATGGGAGACAAATATGCTAACCCGCCAATACCTGAGAATTGGCCAGAAGGAGGGCCCCGCAAACTTCCTATTGAACTTTAAATCCTTATATAAAATATTTTTTATAATTTTTATCAAATTTTATCATAGCTTTGAAATGTTTTTTTGCTATTTTTCTTCCGTATTTTGTATGAAATCTTTTAATATAAAAGTTTTGTTCTTGAATAGCTTTTTTATATGCTTCTTCAGGTTTTAATCCTTTTTTAATAAAATGAACATATCCTCTTAATAATCCTTTGATGCCCATTGCTTGAAGCTTGTCTGCATCCCAAATTACTTCTGCTGCTTTTGTTTTTTGCGGCCCTTCTTTATTATGCTTTTCTATTGCATGGCAGATTTCTTTAGCGTCTTGTTTTTTTATTTTAATATTTTTAAGAAATTTTTCAGCAGTTTTTGCACCAAGTACTCCATGATCTTTTTTCTTCCCTTCTTTATTTTTAGCTATATCATGTAGCCATGCAATTACCATGCATTTAGCAGGATCTGCTTTCTCTTTTTTAAGAAGAAGTTTTGCTATTTCAATTGTTTTTTTAATGTGATTTAAGTCATGTTCAGAATCATTTTTAGATAAATGTTTTTTTGCAAATTCTTGTATTTTGTGTAACTGGTCTTTTGTTAACTGCATATATAATGCAAAATAGTTTTGTTTAAAAAGATTAAGTATTGGGAATCTAGATGAAGGAATATATATTTTTAGAGACAGTAGTTAAAAATGAGAATGTAGTGAATATACTTAGTCAAGCTTTGCTTTCTGGCGAGGATTCCTTATTAGCTAAGACTATTGAAACAAGTGAAGATAAAAGTGTTTTTAATGTTTATGCTGCTAAAAAAGGATATTGTTCTGAAACTGACTTAACTTTTCTTGCGATAGTTACTAAAAAAGATATAAATGGTATCGATAATTATTATATCTCTTTAGAAGGAGATTGGAAGGAAGAGTTGAAAACTAGAGCCTACCTTTTTTTCCAAACTTTTTTGCAAGTTTTTGAAGTTGTTTTTGGCTTAGGCCTTTGC
>CAZQKV010000043.1:0-6853 GCA_964593995.1 Candidatus Woesearchaeota archaeon | reverse complement strand
AACCTGTTTCGGATGGGTGAAGACTCCATTTAAATATTCTTTTATTAAATCAAAGATATCCCTTTTGTCAATACCTACTCTTATTTTCCGAAGATCTTTATAAATATATTTTTTGCATGATTTAGGTATTAATGGATAGTTTTCTTGTATTTTGTGATATTTTTCTCTTGCAGTTTCTAAATCATTAGTTCTTAGGTTGTTCTTGCTTTCTTTAATTAATTTGAAAATTCTAATAGCATTTTCTTGTTTTTTCCATTTTGCGATTCTTATCCTTTGTATGAGGATGAAGACCACATAAATGATTACTATAAGAAAGATTAAAAATAAAATATAGTAAAATAATTTGCCTGTGATGTCAAGTTCTAATATAGAAAATCCAGTTATTCCTACTTTTTTTATTACAACTTCTTTAAATAAAATTGTTTCGATTTCTTCACTCTCTTTAAGGTCTATAATTTTTTCAAAATAATAGATAATTTTATCATTTTCTAGTTTATCAATAGCTATTTCAAAAAGAGGATCTTCATTTATTGTTCTACTATTTGTTATGAAAATTACCTCACTTGCATTTTCAATTATTTTTTTTGGGATAACTTCAAGGATAATTTCAAAAGAGTTGTTTTTAAGAGACAAGTCTTTTGTTATTAATGTTATCTCTTTATTTGAGTTTTCGTAAGTTATTTTTACTTGCTTTATATTTGTTGAAACAGTTATATATTTTTGAATCTCATAATTTTCATCAGAAAGCATTTTAATTTCTTTTTTACTTATTTTTTTCTGAATTGAGTCAAAATAATCTTGGAGGATAACTGTTAAATCTTGAGTCAAACTATTTTTAACATACTCATTACTATTCATCACCTTGATTTCAATTGGAATTTGTTGTTTAATTTCTTCTAATTCATCTATTAATTCTTGTTTTCTTTTTTCTTTTGTATCAGCATCTTTTATAAATTTTATATTATTACCCAAATCCTGGTCTATTTGGATTAATCTTTTTTTATTATAAGTGAGTTCTTCTAAAATATTTAAATCTTCTATAACTTCTTTTTCTTTTAGTTCATAAGAATCTTGTTTTTCTATAAATGATTCAATCATATTAATTAAGTCTTCTATTTCTTCTGTGTAATCATGTGTTATATCATTTCCTGGATTTGTTGTGTTTGAAAAAGAAACGGTGAATTCTTTATTGTTTTCTAATTCCCCGTTGCAGTTACTTTCATTATCACAACAAAAAATATACCAGGAATAATCTGATTCCTCAAAATCACGCATGATTATATCTATTTCTTTGTTTTTTTCAATATTTTTATAAACATGATTGTAATCTAGGCTTTCAGTTCCATCTTTAATTATATATAATTCAAATGTACAGTTATCTACTTTTGAGTCATCTGTAACTTCGTAAGTTAATGTAATTGGTTCTTTTTTTAATAGCTCATTGTTTTTAGGAGCAATTAAAGTAACTTCTGGGTCTTCATTATCTCCTACGTCTGTTACATAAATTCCGTTTTTTTGAATTGAGAATTCTTTTCTATTATTCATTACCGCAGTTAGTTTAAGAGTAAAATTTCCATCAGAATTATATTTATGGGAAATTGATTCATCTACTAGGTTAGTATCTAAATTAAAATCAATGATCCCAAGAGAGTTGTCTCCAAAATCTAATTTATATAAATATATTTTTTCACCTGATGAATTAATTTCTATATTAATGTTTATTGTTTCTCCAGTTTCTATATTATTTTTATTTGTAGTTAAGGTCATTTTTACAACAGAAAATTGTTTTGTTGTTTTGTATATAGGTTTATTAAGCCCTGTTGATGAAATTTCTAAAGAATAAACTCCTTCTCTATCAATTAAATCAGAACCAAGTTTTATTATAGTAGTATTAGAAGTATTTAGTGTAGTAACTGGGCTAGTAGCAGGTTTTGTAATCTTAATTTCTGTTTCAGAATACCCATCTGGAATTGTGAATTGAACAATTTCCCCTAATAAGTACACAGAATCTAAAGTTATTTCTTGTATGCTTTCATTTATTATAAAATTTCCTTTTTCACATGCATTTTTTGAAGTATTTTCACTATCCGAGCAATTAATATCCCAAGTGTGCGGTCCGTCGTTTAATTCAGAAAGTTCTATAATTTCTGTTTCTGTAAATGGATAAGGACCAAAGACTTGTTTTGACGGCAGATACTTGTCAATTATAATATTGCAGTTAACATTATCTAGATCATTATAAGAGGCAGTTACTCTGAAAGAGATAGGATTTGTAGTTTGATCTGGGGGTGCTGTAATGCTTATTTCTAGGTTTGTACTAGAATTATCTCCCTCTGTAAAATCAATAATTATTTCAAAAACTTGTTCTGATAAGTGCGGAACTTCCCATGAGATTTTATCATATAATCCGTTGCTATCCCTATCATAAAAATTTAAGATTTCTACTTCTTGGTTTTTTTCTGTTTTCCAATATATTTTTATTGATTGTTTTTTGTTTTCTGGGATTTCATTAATGTTTGTATAAACTATTAAAGGATCTTCTAAATGGGTTTTACTTGAGATAGTTACTTCTTTTGTCCACGTTTCTTTGTTCAGGCTTTCTTTTTCTTGTTTTTTTATTTCAAGAGGGAAGTCTTTTGGGACTTCCCCTTCAATTACCACTTCCCCCTTGTCAAATAACTCGATTTTTATTTTCTCTTCTTCAGGTTTTTTTGGATTTTGTTTGCTTAAAATAAATTCTTCTTGTGAGGGTGCTGATTGATTTCTGTTTTCTATTGCAGTTTTTTCATTTGGTTTTTTATTATTTTCAGTAATTTGTTCTGATGTGTTTTGTGAATCAGACGAGTTTTCAGTTTTTATTGTTTGATTTCCAGATAATATGAGGGCGGGGGCGTTAATTTCGCCCCCTGTGTTAAGAGCTGTTTCACTTTTACCAGTGACTATAAAAATAAGAAAGATACCTAGGAATAGGATAGTTATCCATATTTTTTGTTTTGGTTTGTTTTTATTTTTCATTTTATTTTTTGGTTTGATTAGGTTTATTTGATTTAGAATTGTCTGTTCTTAAAAATCCTTCATTATAAAGCCAAATGGTCAGAATTTTTCCAATTACATCTTGTTCATTGCTTCCGAGAACTCCAATAAGTTTTCGCAGTGTTTGTCTTTGATTAAGGGTGATCGTTCCTTTCACAATAACTGTTTCAGCTTTTGTTTTTTCTTTAGGACCTCTTTTGGTATCTTTAAAATCTTTTTTAGGCATATAATAGGTATTATTTAGAGCTTTATAAATGTTTGTATGTTTTTTCATTTTAAAGGTATATTTTTTGAATTTTAAGTTTTAAGGGCTTTTTCAAAAAGATATTTAAATCTCTGAGAAGACATAATAATATGATAATGTTCAAACGAAAGATGAAAAGAGGAATTTTAATTTTGTTTTTAATTTTGTTGGTTTTTCCATTAATTAATTCTGATGTTCAAACAATCTTGGATGTTCCAGAATCCCCTCCAATATTTTTAAATCCAATTCCGAATCAGAGTTGGCCTTATAATTGGGACCATGTTAATGCATTTGATTTGTATGATTATTTTTACTCTTCCTTATATAATAATCTTACTTTTTGGAACTCTCCTGTTCAGAACATTAGTATTGGAATAATTAATGTAAATGGCACTGCGAATGTTTCATTTTACCCAGATTTAGATTTTAGGGGATTAAGAACTGTCACATTTTATGCATCAGATGGGGCAGCTAATGTTAGCAGCAATCTTGTTTATTTAAGTGTCGGATTAGATAATGAATCTCCCCAATGGTATTATCCTGAAATAAATAGAAGAACTGTTTATCAAAATGATTATATTGATTTTGAAACTCTTTGGATAGATAACCTTGAATTACAGAATTTTACGTTTTTAGTAGATCAGGAAGGAGTATGGAGTGCTTATATAGGAACTCTTTCAGGTAAAGTGGATTATTCAAGGTATAATTTGCAAATACGTGCTGCACCAGATACACTTGTTTTTTGGAGGTTTTGTGCTTTTGATACTAATCTTAATACTAATTGCACTGACTTGCAAAATTTTACTGTTTCTGCTAGACCAACCCCGCCGTCAGGGATAGGGGACATTGCAACAGGCCCTTCTGGAGATACTTCTATTGCAGAATATGAAATAGGGGGGCTTATTTTTACGTATCAAAGAAAGAAAAAACAATTTAATGTAGAACCTGATTATTTTAAAGTTTCATTGAAACCTGGATTTTCTGAGACAAGAGTTCTTAGGATAACAAATCTAGGAGATTCAGAATTATTTCTTAATATTAGTCTTTCGAATCTTGGAAATTTTGCTTATTTAAGTAATGAGTATGTAAAAATTCCTATTGGGGGAAAAAGAGAGATAGCTGTTGATTTTGAAGCGAAAAAGGGTGTTTCTGCTGGGCAGTATTTTGGAAGTATTTTAGTTTATTCAAGAGAAATAAATGAGTTAGTTGATACTCCTGTATTAATAGAAATAAATCCTCTTGAATTAGATTTTGAAGTTGATGTTGAGATTTTTGAAGACTCTAAAAAAGTTAGGGCCGGGGAAGATGTTTTTGCTAATGTAAGCATAATAAATTTGAGAGACATTAAACCGACTAATTTAAGTTTATATACTGCAATAAAAGATTTTCAAGGAAATATTTATGATTTTTCAGAAGAGGAGATTCTTTTTATTTCTTCTCTTGAATTAGAGAGATCTTTAACAACCTCTTTGGAAATGGTTGAGGGAGATTATATTTTTTATGCAAGAGTTTCAGATAATGGGAATATATCAATTGATTCTGATACTTTTGAAATAGGGAGAGGGTTTAGTTGGGCAGCAGGACTTAGGTCTTCTTTTATCTTTATCTTAATCATTCTTTTAGTAGTCTTTTTATTAATACTTGTTGTTGCTCATAGAAGAGAGAGACGTAGAGAAAAGCTTTTGGGGTTGTATTTAATGCTAACTCAATTAAAGAAATTAATAAAGCAAGGAAAAGTAGAACAGGCAACAGAATTATATATTAGAATAAAAAGAGCTTATGGAGAGCCTGTTGCTAGGGGAACTTTGAAAAATAAAGAGAAATTAAAATTAGAAATAAAGGCTTTATCTGATAAATTAAATGAAGAAGTAACTTCTATTAAACCAATTGTTGCTACTAAACCTGCTGCTGCAAAACCTGTAACTAACCCTGCTTCTGTTGCTGCAAAGCCTGATGCTGAGCTTGGTGCTAAGCCTGCTGTTGCAAAAGCCACTGTTACAAAACCGGTAACTAACCCTGCTTCTGTTAAACCTGCTGCAAAACCAAAACCTAGTTTAGAACCTGCTCCTGCTACTAAGCCCGCTGACAATTCTAAAAAACCAGATATAAAGAAATAAGAAAGATTATAAAACCTGCGGTTTATTATGATTATATATTAAATAAAGTTAAAAGAGGGAAAATGATTGCAAAAACAAAACTGGGGTGTTTTTTATTTTTAGCATTTTTAATATTGATTTTAGCTTTAAGTTTGATTAGCGCAGAAGATGAACCTTCTGATTACGGTCCTCCTATTGAAGGAGAAGATTATATTATTTCAAGAAGCAAGATTGAGAGAACTCTTGGCAGAGGAGAGCTTCTTAGGGATTATATACAAATTACTAATTTTGGAACAAGAGATTTAGAAATACTCTTTTTAGTTGATGATTCACTTACTGATTTTGTTGAATTTAGTGTATTTGGAATTGTTTTAGAGCCAGGAAATACTTCAAATACTGATTTTATGATTAAAGGAATGAGAAAAGGGAGCTTTTCTGGAAACATAATTATTAAAAAAGATGTTGAAGAGATAATTCCGGTAAATTTAACTATTGTTGAAACTATTTTAAGTGCTCCTGTTTTGGTTGAGGCAATTCTTCCTGAGAAAAGTTTTATTTTAAAGAAGGATATAGAATTTCAATTAAATGTAAATAAACTTAAGCCAGAGTTGATAAGTAATGTTTCAATTTCTTATTTTATTGTTGATGAAGAAAATATTTCTCATGTACTGGGGGAAGAACAACTTGATATAGCAAACTCATTTCAAACTATTAAAACATTTGATTTTCCTGAAGGGGTGGGGGTTGGAGAACATGTTTTAGAGATTCAGTTAGAATATGAAGATAGAATTCTTTTTAGTAAAACCCCTTTTATAGTTAAAAAAGCTTTTCATAATACTCTTATTTTAGGATTTATTCCTGTTTGGAGTTTAATTCTTATTTTTTCTTTGATTTTATCCGGATTTATTGTTTATTATTTAATTAAAAAAAATCTTGAAAGGAAAAGGAAATATAGAATGAGGTTAGATGCTTCTTCAATTCCTAAGAAAAATCCTGATTTTTTGTTTCTTGGAAAAATAGCTGAGAAAAATATTCTTGCTTATCTTAATCCCCATGGATTAACTACGCACTGCATTGTTGCAGGAGCTACAGGCGGTGGGAAATCTATTTCTGCTCAAGTTATTATTGAAGAGGCATTAATGCATAATGTTGCAGTTATTGTTTTTGATCCAACAGCGCAGTGGTCTGGGATGTTGAGAAAATGTGAAGATAAAAAAATGATTTCTTATTATACTAAGTTTGGTTTAAAACCAACTGATGCAAGAGCATTTAAAGGGAATGTAAAACAAGTTGAGAATGCAAGACAGATTATTGAGGTTGATAAACATGCAGTTCCCGGGCAAATTCAAATTTTTAGTTTAAATAAATTAAATCCCAAGGATATGGATTTGTTTGTTTCAAATATTATAAGGCAGATTTTTAACTCAGACCCTAAGGAGGCTCCAACATTAAAAACATTACTGGTTTTTGATGAGGTTCA
>CAZQKV010000042.1:0-6978 GCA_964593995.1 Candidatus Woesearchaeota archaeon | reverse complement strand
TTTTTCTTTATTAAAAGGATAAATTTCAATTTTCCCAGATCCTTTTGCATAAACAGTTATATCATTGCCATTAATCAAATGTTCTTCAAATTTAACTCTTAAATATTCACCATCACTAATACTATCTAACCATAAACCATCTTTTTCTTTAACTTCATCATAAACTTTTTTAATGAATTCTTTATCAGAATCAAGATGCTCTGCTTCTGTTATTACAATAATTTCAAATACTTGTTCTGATAAATGAGGAACTTCCCATTCAACATAATCAATTTTTCCATCACTATCTTCATCCTTGGCTATAAAGTCAACTTGCTTTTCCTCATTTTTCCAATAAACTATAATATTGTCTTCCTTAATATCTTCTTTATAAGAAACTATCTCGCTAATTTCAGTAAAAGCAATTACATTTTCATAATGTTCATTAGAATAAACAGTTACCTCCTTTTTTCTATTTGAAATTATTTTTTCTCTTTTTTCAGGCCCTTTAGTATAATAAACTAATTCAGCTTCTTTTCCCTCAACAGTCTCTTCAATAACAACCTCTTTATCACTCTTTCCAAAAACCCCGGCAACCTTATTTACCAAGCTTCTTTTAACTTCAAACTCTATTTCTTTTCCTTCAGAATAAACACTTATATTTTCAGCTGAATCAGGAATTTTTATTTTCTTATTAATTTTCTTAACCCATTTGACAGGCTTACCAACTCTTATTTGACTGTCTTCTTCATAGCCCTCTTCCCTATTTTCTTTCCCAGAATCTTCCTCATCTATAACTGCCCCAACACCAAAATTCTCTTCTTCAAATTCATCTCCATCATCTAATTCAAAACTACTAATTTCAGAATCAATAACCTCAAACTCATAAACTTCTGTTTCATCTTTATAAAAAATTTCAAGTTTATAATTTCCAATTTCCTCTGGAATAAAAATAATATTTCCTTTTCCTTTTTTAATATAAGGATTGGTGGGAGTTATAATTTTCATTTTCCAACCCCCTTCTAAATCAATTTTAACTTTTTCACCCAAGACATAATTTTGTTTTTCTTCTGAAGCAGAAGAGAAAATGGGAATTAATAAAAAACATAACAAAATTAAGATTGCTATAGCAACTAAACTTATTGTCCCTATCTTAGCCATGGCGCGTCTGCTTAAAGATATCATTTTTTACCCCCTTTATTTTCTTTTAATTCAGATTCACCAAGAATTCTTATAGCTTTTTCAACAACATGAGATTTATTTCTATAATCTTTTTCTCTAATAAGTTTCTCTATAATCTCAATTGTTTCTTTGTCAAAAGTAAAACTCGCTCTTTCTTTCATCCTATTCCTCTTTTTCTCAATTAAACTAATATACTGTCATTTAAAAATATTACCAAGTAATACTAAATATTATAAAGTATTACGATTTAAAAACCTTTGCAAAAATAAAAACAACTAAATAAAAAATATAAATCAAAATTTAATTAACTATCTCTAGTTATCTTATGGAAAGCTTAGATCTACAGACTTACTAGACTGATTAGATCTCCTCTTCCTCAAGAAAAAAACAAGTACTATAATAAAAACAATCGCAATCATTAAAATAACGACTATTGCAACCCTAAACCCCTTACTCTCTAATAAATTGCCTGGCTTTTTAATCCCAACATAAAAAGTACTTTCTGCTTGAGCAGGTTCAGTTTGACCCACATAAGTTAAGTCAAGAAAAAGAGTATATGCATCATCTTCAAGGTTAGAAATGTCAATTTCTTTAATAAACTCTATCTGGGTTTCTACAGGAACAATTTCTCTTTCTTCATAAACAACCGCTCTTAAAAAATCTTTTATTTGATAAGTCAAATTAACATCAACTTGCCCGGGAATCCCTAAATTTACCAAACCAACAGAACTCAGTAATTTTTCAGAAGAGGAGATTTCTTCTTTAAGAATTCTTACATAAACATCAAATAAAGCGCCTCTTTCTTTTTTCCTAAGTTGCTCCTCTGTTAAAGGCATCACCTTGCAGCTTCTTTTAGTCTCTGGCCCCTTTATATTACAATTATTTAAATCTTCGCAAATTTTAGTCTGACCCCCATCAACACATTCACTCCAACTCAAACAACTCCAATTTGGAGTACATTTTACAGCCACTCCAGAGCTTCCTGAAACTTGCACTACTTCACTTAATACAACCTCTAAAACCTGATTAGAAGACATATTAAAAATAGATTCATAAACTTCATAACCTTCCTTAGAAACTCTAAGACTATGATTAAAATAAGTAGTATCAGAACCATTAGAATTATTTTGCACATAATAAATCCGCGGCCTTTTTCTGGTTCTACCATTAGAATCAGTAAGTTCTGAAAATCCTTCAAAACCAGTTACTTCCACATTAGCATTAGCCAAGGCCTCACCATTTGTATTAACTAAAATTTCTAGATAATTTTTAACAATTAAATGCCCGTTCCCTCTTGAATCTAAATTAACATTACTTAAACTAATATTTGTAAAATTCCAAAATCCCTGAGTATAAGGCCCTTCAACAGGATCGTTCAATCCATAAACAAAAAACTCAATTCCCTCATTTAAATTATTTAAAACACTATCATTAATACTAAAGTTTACCTGACCATAATAAACCTCAATAGGATAAGAATAAGAGCCGTTGCTTTCTAAAATAATATTAGAAATCTTATTTCCATTAGAAGAATGATCAAAAAACAGTGATGATGCATAAATGCCTTTAGTTGAAACCTCATTACTGATAAATTCACTAAAATCAGATTCATAAATCAAAATTCCATAACCATAGTTATTAAAAGTATTTATTTTATTATCTTCAACAAAATTATAAGAACCATAATCTAAAAAAACCCCATATCCATCTTCTCCATAAGTTGAAATATTATTTTTACTAAGAGTATTATTTTGGGCATTAGAATAAAGATAAATCCCATAACCAAAATTCCCCTGAGTAAAAACATAATTATCACTAATTTCATTAAGAATAGAATCTACCCAAACCCCATACCCATCTTCTCCATAAGTTGAAATATTATTCTCAGAAATCAAGTTTAAATTAGACTCCTGGTCTAAATAAATTGCAGAGCTTGTGGTTCCCAATGTAAAAATTTGATTTTCAGATATAGTATTATCTTCAGAACCTGATTTAAGATAAACACCATATGCATTATTATGGCTCGTATTAAATATATTCTCATTAATATCATTATCAGAACTTGAATTAAAATAAACTGCACATCCTTGGTGTCCAACAGTTTCTATTAAATTATTAATAATATCTGAATCAGAACCTAAACTATAAATACCATGGCCCTGAATATCATAAGTAAAAATATTATTATTTCTTATTATATTTTCAGCGCCTGAAAAAGAGATTCCATAAACATAATTTCCATAATTAAAAATTGTATTATTTTCTACTAGGGAATTATCTCCTTCCAAATAAATTCCTGCCCCATATATCTGATTAGAAGACTTATTTATATTACAATTTTTAATTGTTATGAAATCTGAAGTTGAATAAACCCCATAAACCTGATTTGAAGAACTCCCATATTTTATATTATAACCATTACAATCCAAGGTAATATTTTCAGCAGAAATAGTAAAACAAGTTCCTATTGATTCTACAGATTGATTTAAGATATAAATACTATCCGAAGCATTTAAAATCCCACACCCAGAAACTAAAGGATCTATATAAGCATCAAAATCGCTTTCAAAAATCCTAAAATCAAATTGATTTGATTCATACTTTGGAATCTCAAACCTTATTTTAATTGCAAAAGCAGATTCAGTATTAATTTCAAGATTTTCAGAATCTAAACTAACTAAATTTCCAGCAATTCCTAAGTTTCCAAAAATTTGCCCTGAAAATTGAGAAGATTTTCCAAATTCATTAAAATTTTCAAACTTTCTCTTACCAATTTCCACTTCTTGTTTTTTTACAATTTCTTGACTAACAACTTCTTTAGATCTCTTCACCCTCCTACTTCCCTTTTTATTTTCACTAGCTTCACTGCCAAATCCTGAAGACTTTCTAAGAACTTCTTTTTTATAAGTATCTAAAACCATCTCATTATAAATTTCTTCACCAACATTATACTCTTCAGAATAACTTATTTCAACATTCCTCACACCATTATTAATAAAATCTAATCTCACTTGTGGAGAAGAGAGTATTCCCTTAATTTCTCTGTTATTTTCAACTTCAAAAACCACTTCACAAATCTTCCACCCATCATCTTCTTTAGGAGGTTTCCAAAAACAAGATACATAAGAAGGTGCCGACACAATAACGCCTGAATTATTTGAATATTTGTACCCATAACTAACAATCTCTTCTCCACTTCTAATTTCTGGAATAAATACTTTCTCTGCCTCGGTCATAAAATCGCTTTCAGGATAACTAACTGAAAAAAGAGTCATATGTAATTTATTCACAGAAAACAAAAATAGCAAAATAATAAGTAAAGCCAAAAAGCTAACCAAAACTTTGCTCTTAGTAATTTTTATTCCATTTAAATTCTCATTTAAGATACCCAAAATTCTTTTTTGCATAAGTATTAACCTTTTTTAATTTACAATAACAAAAGAAAAATTATTATTATAAATCTAAGGTTCAAAAAGTAAATAATAAAACATAAAAAAACTTAAATTTTAAATCAGAAATCCTTTTCTTCTATTAATATTGAGAGAACAGTTTAAATAATAAACCAAAATAATAAGATATATAAATCATTAAATCCTCTTTATTTCAGATTTTAAACTACTAAAAAACTAGGTAATTAATAATGAAACTTACAAAAAACGAAAAACAAACTTTAAAACTTTTATTAAAAAACGCAAAAATTTCCGATTCTACAATAGCTAACAACTTAAAAATTTCAAGCCAAGCAGTTGGAAAAATAAGAAGAAAATTAGAAAAAACAATAATAGAATCATATAGTTTAAATCTAGATTATTCTAGGTTAGGAATAAATGTTTTTGCGATCGCTCTTGCTAAACTCACTTCAGAAGGATTAGATAAAGGAGAATTAGAAATTGAACAAAAACTCCTCAATGAACCAAACATCATTCAAATCCATAGGCTCCCTAACCAAAGTACAACTCACATTATTATTTATGCATTTAGAGATTTAACTGAGCTAGATAATTTTTTCCATTCGCAAAAAAAGAAAACCAACTTACACAAATTTATTGAGAATAGAGAATTGTTTACTTTTTCAAATCATAGCCTAATAAAAAACAATCCTATTCAATTATTTAATCAGGTAATAGAGGGCCCCGGAATTGAACAAACAACTAAAAAGAACAAATTTACTGAAATTGAAAATTTTAAAAAAAGATTATAAACTTTAACAAAAAGGGAAGAATGGAAGAATCTCAAAAAATTTTTGATGATATTAATAATGGCCTAGTATGTTTAGATGAATCTGGCAAAATTTTTTATGTTAATAAAAATATTGAAGAATTTTGTGGAAGCTCAAAAAAAGAAATTATAGGAAAACATTTCCTGAAATTAGTAAAGGCAATTGCCATTTCTCCAAAGGATGCTCCAAAAATCGCAACTATTTTCACAAAAGGTCCTGCTGAAAAAAAAAACCCTAACAAGATACATATTAAAAACAAAAAAGGTAAGGAAATAGACTTAGAATGTTCAAATTATCTTATAAAAATAAACAATAAATCCTATTTGTTAGTAATCCTAACAGAAATTACAGAAAGAAAGAAAACAGAAGAAAAATATCGTTTGTTTATAGAAAATGTACCAGATCTTATTTATACAATAAATGCAAAAGGCAACTTCACCTCAATAAATGAATATGGATGCAGGTTATTAGGTTATGAAGAAAACGAACTTATAAACAAACCTTTTATAAAAATTATTCACCCAGAAGACAAGCAAATAACCTCTCAGGTTTTCGAAAACTCAACTTCTAAGAAAAAACAAAAACCAAGAAATCTTATGTTTCGTGCATTAACAAAAAACAATGAAACTATTTGGTTTTCACTTAATTCAAACATTAACTATGATAAAAATGGAAATTTCATTCAAGAACAAGGGGTTTTAAGAGATTTAACTGAAAGAAAAAAATTTGAAGAAGAACTTGAAAAAAGAAATATAGAACTCAAAGAGCTAGACAAAACAAAATCTCAATTCCTAAATATGGTCTCTCATGAACTTAAAACTCCTTTAACAGCAATGTCTGCGCATTTAGCTGTTCTAGATGATTTAAAAGCTAATTTAACAAAACAAGAACTAGAAAGCTTAGATGCAATACGGCGCAATGACAACCAGTTAAGAATTTTAATCAACAACATATTAGAAATCTCAAGAATGGAATCTGGAAAATTTGAATTAACTAAAATTGATGTAGATATCAACACTCTTCTTAAAAACACTAAAAAAGAATTAGAAATCTTATCAAATCAAAAAGGAATAAAACTAATTTTAAAAACAACAAGACTTCCAATAATAAACGCAGATGATACAAGAATAAAAGAAATATTAAATAATTTGATTACAAATGCAATAAAATTCACAGAAAAAGGTTCAATTACATTAAAAGCTGAAAAAGAAAATAATTTTATTAAAATAAGTGTTATAGATACGGGGGTAGGGATTCCTAAAGATAAAATAAAAAATCTCTTTGAAAAATTTTATCAGGTTGATGCCCCTATTTCTAGGATACATGGAGGAACCGGACTTGGTCTTTCAATAACAAAACAGTTAATAGAAGCTCATGGAGGAACAATAACTGTAAGCAGTACAGAAGGAAAAGGCTCTAGATTTTCATTTACATTACCAATTAAATCCAAAAAAATAATCCAATTAAAATAGCAAATAAAAAATCAAAGTAGTAAAAGTAATATTTAAAAGTATATCCTACAATATATATTTTAAAACAAACAAAAAAAGAAAATGAAAAAAATTCTTTATATAGAAGACAATAAAGACACTGCCTCA
>CAZQKV010000041.1:0-7222 GCA_964593995.1 Candidatus Woesearchaeota archaeon | reverse complement strand
TTGCATTTTGTTTTGTTTCCTCTTCTGTTTTCTCTTCTGATTTTTCTTTTAACCATTTAAGTTGTTTTCCAATACATAATCCTTTCATTGGAATTTTATAATTTTTAATATGAGAAATTAAAAATTTTCTATAATTTTCTCCTGCAAGAAAAATAAATTCATCTTCATCTAAATTTGATACTTTTTTTAATTGATTTAAAACATCTTCTGCCCATTTTTCAATTTCTTTAGATTTCATTTTATTTAAGGTTTTATTATAAGGTTCAACTTCCTCATCTAAATCAAGTAACCCATATTTTGCAGAAAGAATAAAAATTTTATCAGGACTCAAGGACAAAGCATATTTAAGATTATATTTAAACAAAGGGCTTGTGTACAAATCTCTTGCTTTTGCTTTTTTAGATAATTTCTTACTAACACAAGAGATTAAAACAATTGTTGCCATATTATTAAAAGATTATATTAATTTAATAGTTTTGCGCTTTCCAAAAGCTTAATTTGGTCCTAGAGATATTTGATTAAGTAACTACCATTCCTTAACTATTATTTTCCAATTACTGTTTTTCTTATTTCTTTAACTCTTCCTTTATCACAAATAGAAACTTTGCTACACTGCGGTATTGTTATTGTTTTTGACCAATGCCCACACATATTTTTAGGTTCTTGATTAACAATCCAACCTTTTTCTGTAGCTAAACAATCTATTTTTCTTTCAATCATTTTATTAGGATTTGCATATACAAGACTTACTCCTGTCCAATTAGAATCGTAATTTATTGAATCTGGAACAGGTAAGAGATAATTAGAACAAGATTTATTATTTTTTAAGTTTAATGAAATATTTTTTGCATAAACATCTATTTTAGCTTCAAGAGGCATTTTAATTATAATTCCTTATTATTTATATTGATTGTTGTTTTCCAAAATAATCAAAATGCTTAAAAACACGTCCTTTTTAGTAAATTTATGTTCAAATTAAACCCAAAGAAAAATTATAGAAATTACAGATGGTTTTTTACATCTGAAAAAACTCTTGTAGTTGGAGGGAAATCAGATGAGCAAAATGAGCTTGTTTTAAGATATTTCCTAAAGCCAAATTATACTGTCTTGCATACAAGCAAACCTGGAAGCAGTTTTACGATTATTCAATCTAATAATCCTAGTGAAAAGGATATAGAAGAAGCTGCAGTGTTTTGCGGTTGTTTTTCTCAACAATGGAAAACAAATTCTAAAAAAATAGATATTGATATTTTTCAAGGAAATCAAATTTACAAATTGAAATCAATGAAATTAGGGACTTTTGGAGTTAAAGGAAAGAAAGAAGCTATGAAAATAAAACCAGAACTTGTTTTAATTATTCAAAAGGGGAGATTGAGAGCAGTTCCAAATCCTGATGGAAATTCTAAGCTTGCTACAATAAAGCCGGGCAAATTAAACAAAGAAGAAGCTACTGAAAAAATAAGGAAAATAATAAGAGATAAGTTTCATCTGCCTGTTACTAAAGAAGAAATTATGCAAGCAATTCCAAGTGATAATCTCTCTATAAAAGCTTAATAAAAATAAAACTTGCTTAAACAGGATTTAAAAAATCTAAAAATTCTTGTAAATCATAAATATGAACTGCTGTTGCAACATCTTCTTCTCCTGTGTAAATAAATATTTTATTATCTTTTATTATTGCTGCGCTCGGAAATGTTACATTATCTACAAGAGATTTAGTAGAAAGATTCATATGAGGTTCTAAAAACTCATTAGATTTTTTTAATATTTTTAAGGGGTTGCCTAAGTCAACTAAATAACATCTACCAACATATTCTTTAGTTCCATCTGGATTATGCCTGTGCTGATGATCTATTATTAACCAACCTTGCTTGCATCTTATTGGCTGCGGCCCTGCACCAACATGTCCTTTTTCATCTCCTTTTATAAATAATTTATGATCTCCCCACTGTATAAGATTATCAGAATAAGAAAGACCAATGCTTGGAACCATATATCTTGCATTTCCACTAGGCCTTATTAAAGCTACAAATTCATTTCTTCCTGTTCTTGGATTTAAAAATTTTTTAGGAAATAAAACAACATCCTTGCATGGGGCAAAAAAAATAATATTTGGGTTATTTTTAGGAAGCCTAACAAAGGTCTTAAAATCATTTGTTACAGCAAAAGCTGTGCACACATCTTCTTCTTCAGAACATGCTACATATGTTATTAAAAATTTATAAAATTCTCCTTCAATATTTATTGGCTCTTCAAATTTTGTTATTCTTGCATCTTCTATTCCAAACTCCTCGTATTTTTCTTGCGGAAAGAAAGTTGGTTTTTCAGAAATCTTAAAATTAATACCATCCTGACTTTCAGCTAATCTAAAATGAGAAATATAAGTTGGTCTTATCTTTTCTTCAAGTTCTGTTTTTATTAAAGCAGACCCTCCTCTAATGTCTGCATCTCTTCCTATTCTTTCCCATTCCCATCTTACATTATACTTGTTTCTGGGAATTGCTCTTGGAAAAGCAACATAATCAGGAAACTTAAGCTTAGTTTTTTCAATAACCCTTAATAATAAATAGAATTTTTCTGTGTAATCATTCTGAAACAAGGCGCCCCCAGGATTACAAACCCCTATTACTTCCATGTCAGGGCTTGATGGAACTACATCTTTAGGTTGAATAATTATGCTTTCGCCTATTGGTCTTGGCACTCCCATAAAAGACCAACAATAACTACTTATTAAAGGATTATTGAATTTTAAAAGATGTTTTACAATTCTTTAATAAACCAAGCTATTTAACAAAAAAGTTTAGGCAACATATAAATACTAAAAAATGTTTTAAAAATCATGGCACATTTAGAAACACAATTAGGCAAAAAGGGCTTTACTCATGAATTTTTAAAAGATATAGAAAAAAGGCTTGATAAACACAGAAATGCTACCATTAAAATCCATGTTTTAAAATCTGCAAGAGAAAACAAGCAAGATGTTAAAAAATATGCAGAAGAAATAATCAGCAAGCTAGGCAAAAAATATACATATAAACTTCTTGGATTTTCAATTTTTTTAAAAAAATGGAGGAAGGTGAGGGAGTAAATTAAATTCCACTCTTTTTTCTATATTTTGCGAATTCGACTAATCTTTTTATATCTTCTTGTTTTGAGATTCTTTGAGAAAGATAACTTGTAAAAGAATCAAAAAATTTTGTTGTTGCTTGTTTAACTTTATTTGTATGATATATTAGTTTTGCTCCACCATATGCTAATAATCCTGAACTTACTAATAAAGTTCCCATAATCAGTTTATCTTCCAAATCCATATATATTAATTAATATTTGTCATTTAAAAACATTTATAAACTAATTTTCTTACATATTTTTAGACTAAAAAGCTAAAGATTAGCTTATCTAATTCCGCAAGGAATGCTCAACTAGATAAAGATTTAAAAAATCTTTAAGCAGAATATAATATGATGGAAATAAGCCCAGTATACAAACTAGATGCTAATGAATATAATAAGAAGTTAGCTGAAGCTTTGAAGCAAATTCCTGAATTTCAGGCTCCTGAATGGAGTTTATTTGTTAAATCAGGTGTTGCAAAAAAAAGGCCCCCTCAAGAAAAAGATTTTTGGCATAAAAGAGCTGCAAGTGTTTTAAGGCAAGCTTATATCAGGGGAATTGTTGGGGTTAATAAATTAAGAACAAGATATGGAAGTAAACTAAATAGGGGTTTCAAACCTGAGAGATTTAGAAAAGCCTCTGGAAAGATTATAAGAACAATTTTACAGCAAGCAGAAAAAGCAGGATTTTTAGAAAAATATAATAAGCCTGGAAAAAGAGCAGGCAGGAGACTAACTGAAAAAGGAAGGCAATTTATGGAGGCTATAAAATAATGGCAAAACCTAAGTACCAGAAAAAAATAAAATTAAGCAAAGCAAACAAAAGAACTAGATGGGCTCCTGTTTGGGTTGTATTAAAAAAATTAGGCGCTGGTAAAAAAGCACATCCTTCTTCAATTACCAAAATTAAAAGGCATTGGAAAAGAACAAAATTAAAAATTAAACCAAGGAGACAAAGAAAACAACATTTAGGTTAAAATGGCAAAGAAAAAAACAGTAGAACCAAAAATTGTGTTAGAAAGAGAATATATTGTTCCCTTAAGAAAAGGGTGGTTAAAAGTTCCAAAATACAAAAGAGCAAGCAAGGCAGTTAAAATCTTAAAACAATTTATTGCAAGACATATGAAAATTTATGATAGAGATACAAGAAAAATCAAGATTGACCAGATTTTAAATAATGAAATAAGATTTAGAGGGATGAAAAAACCTCCTGCTAAAATTAAAGTTAAAGCAGTTAAATATGATAATGACATTGTAAGAGTTGAACTTGTTAATATTCCTGAAAAAATTAAATTTGCTAGATTAAGAGAAATAAAGAAAATAGCAAAACTTGCAGAAAAAGCAAAACCAGAAAAAGCAAAACTAAAAGAAGAGGAAAAGAAAGATAAAGAAACAGAAGATAAAGAAGAGGAAGAAACAAAAGAAAAAGAAATGGCTGCAAAAGAAGAAAATTTAGCTATAGCAAAAGAACAAGCAAAAGAAGCAAAGCACGTTTCAAAAGAGAAGAAAATTCAGATTCACAGAAAGGCGTTCTCAAGATAATCTCTCACATCTAAAATGGGACATAAAATAAAAAGAAAATTAAAAAAACTAAGCAATAATCAATTTGCAGAAGATAAAAAAAAAAATATTAAATCCCCGCATGAATTTTACGGTAAAAACGTCCCTGAATTAGGAACTCTTGCTAGAAAATTGCATGAAGAACATGACTTAAAAAAGTTTTATAAAGTTTTTAATAAATTATGGAAATCAGGTTATCAAGGAGAAACATCACTAGCTATTTATACTCTTCAACTATATAAAGAAGACTTTGATTTAACAACTTGGAAATTCTTAAAAACAAAATTAAAAGATGTTAAAAGTTGGGACAAAGCAGATATAATTGGGAGAGAGGTTATTGGAGAGATTTTATTAAAATATCCTAAATTAGAAAAAGAAATATTTAAACTTTCAAAAGGAAAAAATCTTTGGATAAGAAAAATGGCAATTCTTTCTACGCTTCCTTTAATAAAAAAAGGTAATGTAAATCCTGCATTAAAAATTTCTGAAACATATTTATATGATAAAGAAGAAAATATTCAGCTTGCAATTGGGCATGTTTTAAGTGCTGCTGGAAAAGAAAACCCAGAAGAAACTAAAAAATTTATTTTAAAACACATACAAATGCCGACCTTCATATTTAATATTGCGACAAAAAAAATGAAAGATTTAAGAAAAGTAAGAAAATTAAAAAAATTAAAATCTGATAAATCACGAGGATTTTTCTTTTGGAGATTTAGATAAAAAAATCCTGACAATAAATTTAGGTTAATTAGTTTTTTAGAGAATAATTAGCCCCCTGGAAAAATATTACTTATTGCTTGAGCAATAGTATTTACTGAGCTTCCGATGAATTCATTGGTTTTATCATTAGTTTCATAAATCCATTTTTTTGTTGCACTAAACCTGCTGTATCTTTTTAACAGACTTTCCTGTTGTCTATCCAACCCTTCACTTCCAACTAACCGCGCATTTTGTTTTATATTGTAATTAGTAAAAATTTCTACTTTTCCTCCAGTATTTAAATGCACGGGGATTTCATTTATGTTTATATCAAAAGTTTTATTGCCCTTAACTTTTAAGTTAAAAAAACGATTAGGTTTTCTTTTTAGTTTTCTTTGTGAAGGGCGCGACATTTTCCTTTTGTGTGTTTCCTTAAAATAGCCTTTCAAATAACTTCTTAGTTTCTCTTTCCCATTATCGGTTAAAGTTGCTGTTGTTCTTAAAGAATAACCCTCTCCTAGAACAATAAAGCAAAAAAACAAATTACTAATGTAATCAGTATTTCCGATTTTTATTATTCCTATTCCACTAGGTTCTTTTTTAGAGGGAACTATTTGACCAATTAATCCATTGTTTAAATCATATATTTCCTTAGGAGAACTAAGTTTTCTAACCTTAACAAGCTGGCCTTGTCTAATATCCTTGATTTTTTTATTAATTATTATTTTTTCTCTTTTATCTGTTGTTGTACTTTTTTGTTCAGTAAGACTTTTTAAATCCTTATGCATTCCAGGAGCAGCCACAAATTTCCTTCCTACAGTTACCTGCTTCATTTTTATAGCCTGAGTTACTTTTGCTCTCCTTACTATTGAGTCTACTCTTTCAACAGGAATTACAGGAGCTGGTTCTTCCACAGGTCCTGCTACTTTTGCTTCTAATCTTCTTGGTTCTATTTTTTCTGGTTCTTGTTTTATAGCTACTCTATAGTATAAATCCATATGCAAACATTAAAATTAAGCTTATTAAAGTTTTTGATAGTTTATTAATAAAGTTTATAATGATATTGCTTCTAAACACTAATATGGGAATAGAAGAATTAGAACAAGAACTAAACAAGCATGCAGACAAAAAACAAGCAGAGCTTCTTCAAAGATTTTTTAAAACAGGAAAAGGGCAATATGGAGAAGGAGATGTTTTCCTTGGAATCAAGGTTCCTGTTCAAAGAAAAATTGCAAAGAAATTTTATGGATTAAAACTAGAAGAAATCCAAGAATTATTAAATTCAAAAATTCATGAAAGAAGGCTTATTGCACTATTTGTTCTTATTGATAAATATAAAAAAGCAGACAAAACAGAAAAAAAAGAAATATTTGATTTTTATATTAAAAATACAAAAAATATTAATAATTGGGATTTAGTTGATTTATCTGCGCCAAATATTGTTGGTAACTGGCTTCTTGACAAAGACAGATTAATTTTATATAAATTAGTTAACGGAGGATTATGGGAGCGCAGAATTTCAATTATTTCAACAGCTGCGTTTATTAGAAATAATCAATTTGAAGATTCTCTTAAGATAGCAGAACTTTTGCTAGAAGATAATCATGACTTAATCCACAAAGCTGTTGGGTGGATGTTAAGAGAAGTTGGAAAAAAAGACCAACAAGAACTTGAAAATTTTTTAAAAAAGCATTATAAACAGATGCCAAGGACGATGTTGAGGTATGCAATTGAGAAGTTCAAGGAAGAAAAGAGGAAAAGGTATTTGAGGGGAGAGGTTTGATTTTAATTCTTTTTTAAAAGAAAAAGGGGATCCACTTCACAAAATCTTATAAATAACAAAATTCTAT
>CAZQKV010000040.1:4089-7227 GCA_964593995.1 Candidatus Woesearchaeota archaeon | reverse complement strand
CATAATCTCCTTGGTCTGATAATCTTTCTTGTAAATATTCATAGATTTTTTGTGCTTTAGGAATACTAACATGAGGTTTTACAAAAAAAGAAGTAATTTTATTTTCAAGAAAAGAAGCAGTTTCATCTATTTTTGCCATATTTAATTTTAATTTAATTATTTTATAAATATAATTATGTTGTATTGGGATTTTTGTGATAACACAGAAGATTTAAAACCTTTTGATTATTGTTGATAAGTATAAAATGAGAGAAGAGGTTAAAGTTTTTTTGGTTGTATTTCTAACTTTACTTGGGATTATAGGGTTAAGTTTAATTGGTTTTGGGATTACAGGGAAAATTGTTTTAGACGAAACTGTTAAGGATATATGCTCTTTTGATACAGATTGCAGTAATGAAGATGTTTGCTGCCTTTTTTATAATGAGTCTGTAGGAATTTGTCATTCTTTAGATATGTGCGGTGTGGTGAGAAATATCACAAGACAAGAAAGATTAACTAGAAAAGAGATCTTAGAAAGAGTTTCAGCAGCCCCCATAGATAATAAGTATGTTTATTCTATAATTTTAGGGTTTATTATAACTGTTTGTGTTGGAGTAATTCTTTATTTTATTAAAACGAGATTTGACCAGGAAAAGGGTGATAAGGAGTAAAGATTCTGTAAAAAGCCTCAGGAGGGATTCTAACCCCCGACCTACGGTTTACAAAACCGCCGCTCTAAACAACTGAGCTACTGAGGCATATAGTTAACAAATTAAATTAATAATTAGTTGTTATAATTATTATGGGAGAATTGTATTTAAAAGGATTTTGATTTTATTTTTTATCTTTTTTAGTCTCTTTGTTTTCTATTTTTTTTGATTTTTTCTTTTTTACTTTCCTTTTCTTGGTCTTCTTTTTCCTGCTTTTCCTCTTCTTTTTCTTTTTCAATTTTTGCTGCTTTTTCTTGAGTTTTTTTAATTTCTTCTTCAGCTTGTTTTTTAGCTTCCTCTATCTCAGCTAATTGGTCTAATCCTTTTTCAATAGTTTTTTTTCTTTCCTCTTTTGGTTTTTCTATTTGTTTTTTTAATTTTTTATCTATTTTTGGGACTTCTTCTGGTTTTAAAGGTCTTTTAATTTCAATAATTCTTATCTCACAAAGTGAGAGAGGATAAGTTTTTTTTAAGGAAAGGGATAATGGTTTTTGCATTCTATTTGATAAAATCTCATTAAATATTTCATCATTAGTTCTTTCTGCAATATAATCTTCAATCCAATTTTTACACCGGTTTCTTAAAGCTTTTCTTACTGCTCTTGAAACTTTTTTTCTTGTAATTAAAAAAGGTTTTATTCTAATCATGCTTTCCTGGCTTGGGGTTTCAATAGAATCTTCAACATAACTTATCCTTTTTCTGATCATTCTTCTTATAAAATAAGGCATTAATTTTATTTTTTTAGGATAAGCAATTGCTTTATCATTCTCAATTTTTATTTTTACAGTTGCTTCAATAGATTTTCCTTTTAATTGTCTTGTTAAGTCTAATTTAATAGTACGCCCTTCTAGTTCTTCAGGAGAGATTCCTATTAATTCAACTTTAGATTTTGTTAAAGGAATTTCTACATTGATGAATTTTCTTCTTCTTGGGATAATTTTTGTTGTTTTTTTTGTTTGTTTTGCCATTTTGTTGAAAATTATTTATTTTATTAGATTATTCAATTAATAATTTACTTACTCTTCTTGAGTTTTTAGCATGCTTGGATTTTTTACATTCTTGACAAGTATAAATAACAACTTTTCTTGTAGTTGATTTTGTCTTTCTTTTCCAAGATTTTATTGCTTTTCTGCTTCTTTTTCCCTGATTTCCTTTTCCAGGAGAAGCATTTCTTAATTTTGACCTTGCTATAGAGCCTCTTTTTAAAGTTCCTCTTTTGTGTCCTGTACTTACTAAATTTAGTTTTTGTTCTGTTCTTTTTTTACAAAAAGGACAAAATCTTTTTGTTGTTTTTGGTAGTTTCATTGTAATTTGTTGAGAAGAGATAGGTTTTTAAAGTTTTTGTTACTTATGGTGTCGCAGTTAAAATTATGATTGCAATGAAAATAGAAAATGCGTGTAAAATTTAAGAAAGGAGAGCAAAGAAAGTTTTTAAATTTAGTTGTATTTAGATTAAATTGTATATCTTTAAGAGGTATTTTGCAATTTGGTTTTAATATTAAATATTCAAGTTTGAAAAACTATCATTTAGAAAGGAGGCTTTTACCTAGAGATTTTTTTGAAAATTTGTGTTATCTTGCAAAAATTAATATTGATTCTCTAAATGTTGAGTATGTTAATGAAAATTGGGGGCAGATTAAGGGAGGAAAGAAAAGTAAAAGACAGAAGGATAAGAAAAAGAGTTAATTAGTTAAGTTTATAATTTATAAAATAATGTTTGTTTTAGGGTTTTGAAGGACCTGTGGTCTAGTGGTTATGACGCATCCTTGACGTGGATGAGATCCCAAGTTCAATTCTTGGCAGGTCCATTTTTATAATAATATTTAAAAATTTCTTCTTATTAATTTTTTCATGCTGATTGAAAGAAAATTACCAGTATCAGAGATTGGTGGGCTTGATCTTTTGCGAAAATATACTGTTGTTTATTTAGAAGGGTCTCCTGAGTCGCGCAAATCACAAATAAGTTGCCTTGAAGATTCTTTGTTTTTAGTAAATTTAGATTATCAAAATTTGAAAAATAATTTTTTGTTGTTTAAATTATCTTTTGAGGGGATTTTAGATCCTAAATTATTTAGGGGGTTAGATTATGCATGCCTTGTCCCAGATATATGCCAATTTATTCTAGAATCAGAGGAATCAAAAAAACCTTATGTTAGTGTTATAAAATTAAATTCTTGGATTAATATGAGTATTTTGAAGAAAGGCTCTTGTGATAGTTGTCCTATAGCAAGAACTTTGCCTAGCGGAAGTCTCTGTCCTATTGTTGATAATGATAATTTTTCTGATATTACTTTTGGTATTTATTTTACTTTAACAAATGATGAGTGTAAAGAGTATATAGGTTTGCGAAATTCAGGGAATTTAGGGCCCGCTATTGTAGGAGTTTCTCTTATAAATTCTTCTTAGTTATTAACTTATATTAAAATGCTAGATATTGAATAACTTGGGA
>CAZQKV010000040.1:0-4079 GCA_964593995.1 Candidatus Woesearchaeota archaeon | reverse complement strand
TATTAACTTAGTTAGTAAGTAACTTAATAAGAAAGATTTATAAATTGAATTGTATATCAATATAATGAAAAAAGGTTTGAAAGAGAATTAAAATGAAAAAATATCTGCTTTTAATAGAAGATGAGAAAGAGTGGGAAAAGTTTAAAGAGCTGATTGATAAGGACATTAATTCTGAGATTATTTCTTTAATAAAAGAGAAAATCGATAAAGACAAAACTAAGGAAAAGAAAAGTGGCAAATAAAAGGGTAGATAATTTGGTGAAAAAGCTAAGGAGAAAGGTTCGAGCGCAGGCAACTGTGTTTATAATTGTTGCAATATTTATTGTTTTAGTTATTGTAGCTTATTTTATATTTAGGGGGCTTCCTATTGGGGGTAAGGTTCCTAAAGATTTTGAAAATGTTTATTTGTATTATTTGAGTTGTATTGAGGAAGAAACTCAAAACGCGGCCCTTGTGTTAGGAGAGAGAGGAGGTTATATTGAGGATCCTGAATTTTTTCCAGGAAGCACTTACATGCCTTTCTCATCACAATTAAATTTTCTGGGAATTGGGGTTCCGTACTGGTATTATGTTTCAGGTAATGGGATTCAGAGAGAGCAAGTTCCTAGTTTAGCAAAACTAGAAAGCCAATTAGATAATTATTTACGTGATAGAATTGATGGATGTTCTTTTGAAATTTTTGAAAGACAGGGTTATGAAATTAATTTTGGAGCTTCAGAAGTTGAGACAAGTATTGATGATCATTTAATTAAGGTTGATGTTGAGCAAGAAATTATTTTTAGTTTTAGTGACAAGACCTGGACTGCAGAATCTCATTCTGTTTCTGCAAAATCTAATTTAGGAAAAAATTATAATCTTGCTAAAAAAATTTATCTTAATAATAAGGAAACAATGTTTTTGGAATATTATGGATTAGATGTTTTAAGATTATATGCCCCTGTAGACGGTACTGAGCTTGGGTGCAGTTCTAAGGTTTGGAGTGTAGATAATATAAGAGAGGATTTAACAAGTGCATTAGAATCAAATGTTCCTGCAGTTAAACTTAAAGGAGATTATTATTATTTAAAACGAGATAATGAGTATTTTGTTCAAGATATTGGAGAAGATGTTGATGTAAATGTTAATTTTATGTTTGTAAGAGAGTGGCCTTTGAGATTAGAGGTTTGGCCAAGCGAGGATGGTATTTTAAGAGCAGATCCTGTAGGATTGCAAGAAGGTTTGGGAATGTTGGGTTTTTGTTATGTTCCTTATCATTTTGTTTATGATTTTGCATATCCTGTTTTAATTCAGATTTATTCTGATGAGGAAATATTTCAATTTCCAGTAGTAGTTGTTATTGATAAAACTATGCCTAGAGAAGCTGTAGATGCAGAAGGATTGCCAGATGTTGTTCCTGAACTTTGTGAACATAAAAATACTGAATTAAGTGTTTATACTTATGATAATCATTTAGACCCTATTCCTGCAAGCATCGGATTTAAGTGTTTTGATACAACCTGCACTATTGGAGAAACTGTTTTAAAAGAAGAAGATGCGATTCTTACTGCAATGTTCCCGCAGTGTGTTAATGGGTATATAGTTGCTAGTGCAGAAGGTTATGAAACTAAAAAATATTTAGTGTCAAGTGTTGAAGAAGATAGTGCATTGATTGTTCTTAATAAAAAATATGATTTAGAATTACAAGTTAATAAAAATGGGCAAGAAGTAAAAAGTGATTATGCTGTTGTAACTTTTACAAAAGATGGAGATGTTTTGACTGTCTCTTATCCAGAACAAACTAGTGTAGAGCTGACAGTTGGGCAGTATGAGATTAAGACTTATATTTATTCTAATTCAAGTATATATTTAGAGGGAAGTTCAACTGAAAAGTGTGTTACTGTTCCTAAAGCTGGCTTTTTAGGATTTTTTGGTGCTGAAGAAGAGAAATGTTTTACAATAGATGTTCCTTCACAAACAGTTGAGTTTGCAGTTTCTGGAGGAGGAACTAGTAATTATTATATTGGGGAAAGTGAATTAGAAAGTTTTGAGAAAATAATCATAAATGCAGAAGGTTTTGGAATTCCTTCAAAAGTAGAAGACCTACAATTAAACTACAATAATATTGATATATCAAATTTAAATATTATATTTGAGTAAGGAAAAATGAAAAAAATAATAAGAAAGAGTGTATTTGTTTTAATTGGGTTTTTAATTCTATTAGTGAATCTTAACTTAACTTTGTCATTATCTGAGTTAACAAGTTTTGGAGGAACTTATTATACTCCCTCTTTTACTGGCAGTTACCGGATTGTTGGGACTTCTGCAAACCCCCAATTTAGTGATCCTAATTTTTTAAATGCTGCAGGTTTTACTTCTCCTGGAATGTATTTTTCTGAGTATGATAAAGAAGATTGTTATGAGCGGCAGGATTTTGTGATGCAGATAGCTCCAGGAGGATGTAGCCCTGCTGTTGTTAGGTCTGATTTGCTTGAAGAGCAGCCTGTCCCTGTTTTTTGCAAGGTAATGGCAGTTCAATTAAATCCTTTAATAGATGTTTCAAGAATAAGAAGCTTGAGATTTCCAACAAAAAATCTTTCTGTTGGTGTTTCTAGTATTAGTTATTTTCCAGCGCAAGCTGCTTTAAGAAGCAGGAGCAGTTTAATAAGCAGCCCAGTTAATGACAATCTTGGTTACTTAGTTATTGTATTGTCAAGGCAAGAAGTTGAGGATGACATGCCTGATTTTGTTGAAGGAAATGTTACTGCAGTTATTGATTATGATGCTCAAGGAGCTTTTGGAATTGGCAAAACAAGTTTTTACAGCCTTGAATTAAGTAATGAGGATTGGGCCAGGGATTATTTAGATTATAGTTTTTGGAATGGGAAAGGTTATATTAGAACAGAATCAATTGAAGAAGACCATGCGACAATTGCTATTTATAGAGACAGGGATGTAAAGCAATCAACTGTTACTTTGAGAAAAGGGGAGACTTCTAAAGACTTGTTTTTAGGAGGATTTTATTGTGCTGCTGGAATGAATATTAGATTAGAAAGCATTGATGCGCCAGTTAGTTCTGCTTTATTAAAAGTAAATGAACAGGAAATTTGGGTTGCTGATAATGATAGGATTTTAGATGATAAATGCAGAGTTACTAGTTTGGATTTGTATGGTGCAGGAGGAAGAGTAAGTATTGATTGTCCTGTTAAAGACGGGAAATTTGATCTTACACTAAGTCCTGGAAAAGTTAGTTTAAATGTTGATGGAAATGAGAAAGAGTATGCTATGGGGGATAAGGTTGATAAAAATGATAATTTTAGTTATTGGATAGCTTATAATGGAAAAGATAAAGATAATAATGAGTTTGTTATAATTGTCAGAGAAAATGCTTCTGCAACATCAACAAGTGCTTCCCGAAGTCCAGTGGAATTTTCTGAAAGAAAAATTTATAGTTTAATTTATGATAAATTAAAAGATTCTAAATTATCTGTTGGTGATGATAAATTTAGAGAAGCAGTAGAAGATGCTGTAAAAAAAGGTTATAAAACTTCAGAAAGAAAAGATATTAAAACAATAATATTAAGTTTGGGCCCTAAAAAAACTACGGCAACAGATTCAGAATCTGGAATAACTTTAATTGAGTCATTAGCTATTAAAAACAGGGCATGGAAAGATGGTGAAAGCAAGGGCAGGGAATATTATGAAAATGCAACAAAAACTTATCAGGACTTGCTTGATTTTTATCCTGATGAAACTTCTGTTTCTGAAAAAGATTCTTATGCAGCACTAGGTTTGTATAAGGCAGCAGTTTTAGCTAAAGAACATGAAATGTATGAGGATGCTTATGATTTTTACACTTCATTGTTAAATAAGTATCCTAATTCTGATATTGCTCTTAAGGCAGTTAGGGAAAAAGAATTATTAAGTGAGTATGATTCTTCTGATTCTAGGGCATTGGTTTATGTTAATAATGAAGAGTATTTTGTTGAAGTAATTGATTTTAAAAAACCTGATAAAGATGATTTAAGTGCTGTTTTGAGAATTAAAGGAGAAACTCTTAATGTAGAAGAAACTTTGGGATTAGGGGAAATTTATCAAGTAGG
>CAZQKV010000039.1:0-7371 GCA_964593995.1 Candidatus Woesearchaeota archaeon | reverse complement strand
AATTTTCTGGTAGCAAGGGATTTCATATAATTGTTCCATGGAAAGCATTTCCACAAGAACTTTATGGTCAAAAAACAAAAAATATGTTTCCAGAATGGCCAAAGCTTATTTGTCAGTATTTAACAGATGAATTACAAAAAGAATTACAAGAGGAGATTCTTGAAGAAGGTTCTTCAAGAGAGCTTGCAAAGAGAATGGGGAAAAATATTGATGAACTCCTAATAAGTGAATGCTCTGTTTGCAAAAGACCTACAATAAAAAAAAAGCTCATAACCTGGAAATGCCCCTATTGTATTAAGGGGATAACAAATTTAGAAGGAACTTTTAATAATAGGAAGAAAGCAAAGTGTCCTGATTGCAGAAAAGACTTAATTGAAATTGATAGAAAAGAGGTTTATGTTTGTGAGTTTTGCAAGATAAATTCAGATAGAAATCCAGAAAAATTTGAAAAATCAAGAGTTAAGACAGAATCTTTAATTGAAGCAGATTTAGTTTTAGTTGCTCCAAGACATTTATTTAGAATGCCTTATTCATTACATGAAAAAACAGCTCTTGCTTCAATTGTAATTAATAAAGATAAAATAAAAAAATTTCAAATAAGAGATGCAAATGCATTAAAAGTTGAAATAAAACAATTTTACCCCAATGCAGAAAAAGGAGAGGCAAAAGAACTTTTAGTTAAGGCAATAGATTGGCAAGAACAAAAAAAACAAAAAGAAAATCTAAGAAGAGAATATTCTAAGAAAAGAAAACCTTTTGAAATTGAGACAGAGATAAATTTAAAAAATCAAATGATAAAATCAAGTTCAGGAAAATCTGGATACAAAAAAATAATAATTCCTAATCCCTCAGAAGAAATTTTTCCTCCATGTGTTAAAAATATTTTAAAAGGCATTAAAGATGATGGGAGAAAAAGAGCATTATTTGTTTTAATTAATTTTTTCAAATCTCTTGGAGTAAATGAAGAAGAATTAGAAAAAAGACTTAAGGAATGGAATCAGAAAAATTACAAATCATTAAAACAAGGCTATATAAGGAGCCAGTTAAATTGGTATAAAAGAACAGGGGCAAGAATGCCTCCGAATTGCGATAAAACAAATTATAAAGATCTAAATGTTTGCAAACCAGACGAATTATGCAGATTAATTAAAAATCCTCTCAATTATGCTATAAAAAAATACTTTAAGATAGGAAATAGTTGATTATCAGTAAGAGAAAATTTAAATACCTTGATTAACTATAATTTTTATGAAACAAAAAAGGGTATTGTTAATTTTTTTAATAATTGCAGTTTTACTTGTTCCTGCACTAGCTTTTGCAGATGAATCTGAAGCAATTGATAAAGCATATTCATGTTTAGAAGATAGATTAGGAGGGGATTGCGGAGATACTTCAAGCACAGAGCAAGCTGCTTTTAGTTTATTAGCAGGAGCATATGATTCCTCAGTAAAAGCAGATTGTAAATCCTCATTAAATACGAAAAAAGATGATGATTGTTGGGGAGCAAGAAAAGATGCATCTTGTGATTTAAAATCAACTGCTCTTGCAGTTTTAGCATTAGACAGGGCAGGTTCTGGTGTTACTGATTCTATTGACTGGCTGCTTTCTAAAAGAAAATTAGTAGATGAATTTGATTGGTATATAGAAATTGATTCAATTAATAAAATAACCTGTGAAATAAGCAAAAATGATGGTTCAGAAAGAACATTTGAAGTTGGTGAAAATAAGAAAATTACAGGCTCAAGTTCATGTTTAGAACCTGCTGAAAATAATTATTTTCTAAAAATAGATGAAGATTGCTTAGAAGATAACTTCACAATTTCTTGTGATGAAAATTTTATAACAACTCTTCTTTATAAAACCCCAGGGAGTTCAACTATCCATGTCTCTAGTGATACACACAATGCACCTGCAGAAGGAGAAACAGAAGAAAGAGTAAATGCTTATTGTTTTACAGATTCTAATGATTGTGATTATGAAGGCACTTTATGGGCGACATTAGCATTAGAAAAATACGGGGAAGAAACTTCTGTTTATTTAGCTTATTTAGATGCATTATCTGACGAATCAACTTATAAAAAACTTTTACCGTCAGCATTTCTTTATTTAATAACTCATGAAGAAGATTATTATTCTAAACTAATAAACGAGCAAAAGCCAGGAAATTATTGGGATTTGAGCAATGAGGGCAAGTTTTATGATACTGCTCTTGCAATTTTAGGGATGTCTGATAGTGATAATGCAAGGGAAAGTGCAAAAGAATATTTAATAGAAAACCAAGATGATACTGGATGCTGGAATTCAAATACAAGAGACACTGCCTTTGTTTTATATTCTGGATGGCCAAAAACTCCTGCAACCGGGCCGATTTCAAGACCTCCTTGTATAGACCCTGGATATGATTATTTTTGTGTTCCTTCAGGATCTTGTGACAGCCCTTTAACTAATTTTAATTGTGATCTTTTAGGAGAAGAATGTTGTGAAACAGATTTTGTAGAACAAACTTGTAATCAGAAAGGAGGAGAAATTTGTGATGATGATGAGATTTGTGAAGGAAATGCAATGTCTCATTTAGGCACTGGAGTTTGTTGTGATGGAACTTGTGAACCAGATGAACCTAAAGAAAACCTGTGTGAAAAAAATAGCTATACTTGTAAATTTCCTTGTGATTCTGGAGAAGTAGAAAAAGTAAGTTATTCTAATTATTGTGATTTTGGGGATTTTTGTTGTGGAAAAAAAGAGTCTAAAGCATTTCCTTGGTTGCTAGTTATATTATTAATAATCTTAATAATTTTAGTAGTTCTTGCTATAATTTTTAGAAATCAGTTGAAAATATGGTGGTTTAAGTTTAAGACAAGATTTAAATCTGGAAAAGGACCTAGTCAAACAAAAAGGCCTCCAATGCTTCCTCCAGGAGGAATTCCTCAATTGCATAGGCCAAGGCAGATAATTCCAAGACAAGCTATGCCTATGAGGATGCCTATGAGAAGAGGGCCTATGCCTGGAAGGCCAGGTCAAAGAAGAGAGCCTGAAAAACCAGAAAAAGACAAGGATTTTGAAGAAACAATGAAAAAACTTAGGGACATGGCTAAGTGAAATCGCCTCTTTTATTTTACTAATCTAGCTTCTAAGAGGTCATGACCTACCTTCTCAGAACCAATTGTTCTTAGATCATAAGTTTTACCAATTCCATTATAAGGAAGCCGGGAATTAGGGAAAATTTTTCCTTGTAAAACTCGTTGAGAATCATAAATCCTTATAGTGTTTCCATTCTCAAATTCAAAATCTCCATATTCTAAATAACCTTTTGTCTGAGCCATCATAGAATGACCGTAGTCTTTTAAAGTAGCCCTATATGTTTTCTTTGTTTCATTTAATATCTTATTTTGAGCAACTTCTTGTATTGCTCTAAAACATGTCATAACTGCTCCTACAAATAAGTAGGCCCCTAAAAGGGTCCCAATCACTGCTGTATTTCCAGCAAAATTTCTAAGTTTTCTTCTTATTTTATTTTTCATTTTGTCTTTATTTGATTTAATTAAATTTCCTAAGATTACTTTATATTAAAAACTTCTTCTCATTATTTTTGACAAAAACATAAAATTTATATATTAATTATTGTTTAGTTAAATATGAATGATATAATTGATGAAAAAGACAGAAAGATATTAGTAGAACTAGACAAAGACGCGAGGCAAACAGATTCAGAAATAGCAAAAAAAGTTGGTGTAAGTAAACAAGTAGCTAATTACAGAATCCAAAAATTAACTGAGAAAGAGATTATATCAGATTTTTATACAATAATTAACACGGGGCTTTTAGGACTTAACTCATATTATGTTTATCTTCAACTAGAAAAAATAAACAAACAAAAAGAAAAAGAATTATTAGAAAAAATAAACAAATTAGATTATGTTGGTTGGTTAGTAAGTGGAATGGGTAGATGGGATGTTGTTTTGTTGATTTATGCAGATTCTATTTCAACTTTTGATAAACTACTTAATAAAATAACTAATTTATGCGGGAACAATTTACATGAATACAATTTTACAAGTTTAATCGAATCTGAGCATATGGGTTACAAGTTTCTCATAAAAAATAAGGAAATAACAAGTGTAAAACAAACAGAGAAAATGCAAACAGAGAAATTAGATAGAATCAATAAAAAAATATTAGAAACAATATCTCAAAATGCAAGAAATTCTTTAGTAGACATATCAATAAAAACAAACTTACCTATTCATATTATTAGTTATCATCTTAAAAATTTAATAAAAAAGAAAATAATAATAGGTTTTAAACCAAAAATTAATGTTAATAAACTAGGGTATCAATGGCACTTATTACTTTTGCAATTTCAAAAAATAACTGAACAAAGGAAAAAGGAGTTTGTTGAATTCTGTAACAATCACAAAAAAATTTATTATATTACTAATTGTTTAGGGCTTTATAATGTCATGCTAGATGTTCATGTAAGAGGCGTTGAAGAATTTAAAGAAGTTCTCCTTGAATTAAAAGAAAATTTTTCAGACATAATTAAAATTTATGAGTCTATGGTTATTTTTGATGAATATAAAATAAATTATTTGCCAAAAGATTTAATATAAACATTTATTAATTACATATTCTATTTTTCTTTATGAAAAGAGGAAAAATTTTTATTTTAATATTAACAATCTTAGTTATATTTCCTTTGCTTGCCCCGCCCTCAGTTAGTGCAGTAGAAATAGTTTTAACAAAAGATTCTTATAATCCCCAAGAAACCTTGCAAGCAGAAATTACAGGGAGCTTTGTTTCTTTAAAATTAAACAATATTTTAATTTACAAGCAAGGAATACCAAGACCTATGCCAGTTATATCTGATTTTATAAAGCAAGAAGATATATATTATTTTTATGCAATACTCCCGAATCAAGAAGGAAATTATAGTTTGGTTATTGAAAATTCAGAATACACAGATTTAGGGCAATTAAAAACAGATGAGATTATTAAGGATTTTACAATTAAAAGAACTAATCAATCTGCTTTGCAATTTAATCCTGGGTTTATCTTAACTAATAAAGGTTTTTTTATAAAAGTTAAAAGTTTGAATTCTGATGAAGACGCAAACTTAATTTTAGAACAAACAGGAGAATCAAAAGATATTTCACTTGTAAAAGATATTGAGAGAACTGTTAGGTTTTCTGCTCCAAAAATTCCTGGAAAAATAAATCTTAAAATAAATAGTTATAACATTCCAGTTTTTACAACTCAAGACAGTCAAGTTGATTTAACAAACCCCGAGCTTGTTTTTAGTCCTTCTAAGATTCAAGGGAAAATTGTTTCTGGAGAAAGTTATTTTTTTAAAGTGCTTTTAGAAAATATAGGGGATGAAAATATAACTAATATAACATTTTCAAGTGATTTGAATGCTTTAATAAAACCATCAAAACTTGACTTAAATATAAATGAACAAGAATTTCTTAATATAACTATATTAGTTTCAAAAGAAGCAGAAAATAATCTTTTAGGAGAAATCAAAGCTAATTTTGGAAACAAGTCTTCATCATTAGATGTTTCTTTTGAGCTAGTTGAAAATAATACTGATGTTGATTTAAATGGGACAAGCTATACAAATAAATTAAAATGCGAGGAGATTGGAAAAGAGTGTGGTTATGATGAAGATTGTGATGTTGGGTGGGCTCCGAGTCTTGATAGCAGTCTTTGTTGTAAAGGTGAATGTGTAAAACAAAAAGAGTCTGATTATACTTGGATTATTGGTGTAGCAATTCTTGTTGGATGTTTTGCAGTTATAGGATTTTTCTTTTATAAAATGAGAAAACAAAAATCAAAATCAACAGAGGAGATTTTAAATGAAAAAGCTAAAAAATTCCAAGAAAAAATGAAACCAAGATTAACTTCAAGTGAAGTTAGTGGAAATCTTGGAAGAAGTTAGGTTGTTAGGTTTCTTTTATCTTATTAGTTTATTTATTAATTTATTAACATAATCAAAATCACTATCATTCAGGATTATTATGTCATAAATTTCTTTGTATTTATCAAGAAGTTTTTCTGCATTATAACTTAAAAAACCGATTTTTATGATATCATCATAATCAAAACCTTTAACCATTTCAACGTCCCCGATACCATCACCTAATAAAATAATATTTTTTCTTTTTTTAATTAATTCAAAAACATGTTGAGGCAAGGAAGTTTCATCTTTGTTAAAAACATGAATAATAGGCTCTTTTATTCCAATAGCATAATCATTTTCATCCCAAATATAAGAATTTGAAACTAGGAATATGTTTTTATAGTCTTTGCCAGCATCACTAAGTAGCATTGATATAGATTCTCCACCAAGTCCTGCAGAAGAAATAATAATGAGAGGAATCTTATTTTCATTTAATCTGTCAAGAAATTCAAGAACACCTTTTTTAAATTTTATTTTTCCAGATTCAACAACACTTTTTATATCTTTTTTATTTAATTTAAATTTTATTAATAAACCAAAATGAGCCCTCCACCATTCATGCATAGCTTTCTTTTTTTCTTTAATTGAAATATCTGGATTTATTTCAATAGGATGATATTTATTAAATAATTCATTAGCTTTTTTAGTATACTCTTCTGTTAAATAATTCCCATTTCTTAAAATTGAAATTACAGAAGGAACTTTTTCTCCATTTACAAAAGCATTTGTAAGAGTCCTGTCAAAATCACTAAGAATATGCAATCTATCAGCACCTTGGTTAGAAATTCTTTTAATAGTTTCATTTAATTTTTTTTCATTAGAAATTATAATATTTCCCATAAATATCCCTGCTTAGTTTATTTAGAATCTTTCTTTGTTTTCTTTTTAGACTTTTTTCCTGATTTTTTCCCAGGCTTTTTTCCTGATTTCTCTTTTGGTTCTGCTTTTGATTTTTCTTCTAGCTTTTCTCCTGAGTCCTTTTTTAATTTTTGTAATTCTACATATAATTCTTTCATTTTAATTAATGCCTGATTTCTTTGAATAGTAACTGCTTTAGCTATTTCATCGTATCTGTGCAATTTTATTGCAAGAGTTGAAAGAGCAGAACCTAAATCAAAATTACTAATTGAAATTTCTCCAGGACTTATTATTTCTATATGCGCAGGAAGCATATGAATAGTAATGCTAATAACATCTTCAATACTTTCAGTACTTATTTCAACTTCTGCAAAACTAGTAAAAAGTCCTTTCATTTTTTCATTTTCAACAGGCTTTGGTTCATGAACCCTCTTGCTTTCTATTTTAACCCCTTTTATTGTTTCCATTCTGTCAACATATTTTTCCAAAGATTCTTTAACATGTTCAGGAGGCCTTCCAAGTATTTCAAAAGAAAACAAAGCCCTTATTTCAGTTTT
>CAZQKV010000038.1:0-7433 GCA_964593995.1 Candidatus Woesearchaeota archaeon | reverse complement strand
TGCGAGGGCCCCGTACAATAAAGAACTTGTATAAGATTAGTATCCTAGAAAAAGGATGTTCTTGAGGCAATTCTCACTAGGGAAAACCTAAATTAAGAAAAAGTGGCCTTATGAAAGAGACCTTGAGTAAAGTGAGAACATCTTTATAAGTAAATGCCTGTCGAAACAGGAGTATTTGTGGGAATTAGGGTTAATTAATAATGACATTTCTGAGTCGTGAGAGAAAGTTGTGGTAGTGTGAATCTCTTTTAACATCTAACCGGAAAATTATTTTAATGTTTCTAAGTAGTAGAGTTTCTCCTTTCCGGGGAAAGGCACTTAAGAACTTTTGGGGTACTCTACCCCCACTAAAGGTAACCTTCATGTCATAAGTTGTTTATAGTGGCATTACCACACTTTCTCTTTTTGTTTCAAAATAACCAGTTAGGGCTGGTTTTATCGTAGGCCTTTTGGAAGAGGCTGTTATTTTTGACGTGAGATATTTCTTGTTTTTCTTCTGATGTTCTGTTTTCTTTTTAGATGTTATGCTTTTTTTTGTTTTTTGAAAATTTCATTTGGATTCCTGTTTAACATAATCTGAGAAGGGGTGAAGTAGTGCGTGCTGGTCCTGGGTAAGACCTGCTTTAAGGTTCTTTCGTAAAACTTGCCATGTTGTCAAGGACTTACTGCGCCATTTTTTTCAAAGGTGACTTAAGAGCTTTAATTAACTTGTAATTTGTTTTTGATCCCTCTTGTTGTGCATGAAAAAACATGCCTACTAAGACGCGAGGAGATTTTCTTTTTCTGAGAAGGTAGACTATGAAATAGAATCTGAACTAAAGTGACCTATTCTGGAGAAAGGTTTTTTCCTCTATATTCTTCTGGCCTTCTGATAGGAAAAATCCTATTATTGCATTTGCAGAGGTTTAGTTAGTTAGTGTGCTCTTGTGGGAGGGGCTCTGCGATAGTGCTGAGATTAGTTTTGTTAACCTAGTTCCAATGGTTGGTAATTAAAGTTATATGACAATCCAGATTTATTTGTGTTGTGGTTTTTCATATAGACTCTTATCATCCGTGACAAAACGATTTTGAGGGATGCTTTTTCATATAACCTCCTTGTTTTGTTTGATTTATTGAAGCTTTTATTTTGTGTTTTACATTTTATTGCTTCAATAGGGAGCGCATCCTTAGAAAGGAGGATGCCCCCCGGAAAATACTTGTCTCACGTATCTTTCCAATTAGGGAAGTATGCTTTACTGCATGTCTTTCTCAAGACTCAAAATACCTAACGAGGGTAGGAGAGTTCTTCTTGTGGATTAGTGTTTCCACAACCGACATATTGTGGCATTATCGCGGCGCCTTTCTTTTTTTGTACTGAAATAATTTGCCTTTCAACCTTACCTTGTTCGCATGGAATCCTTTTCATGTAGAATGAGACTTAAGACGAGCGCAGTAATTAAAAAATTACTGCGCTTTCTTTTTTCAAAATTTTCAAAAAGGGTGATGTATCTTATTATAGAATCTTGTTTGGGGTTTGAATTGGGAAAAGGTTGGAGTTTGCAAGATAATCTGTATGAAATGCTGTGTTGCTGTAATTGCAATATTATTGCTTTTCATCACCCTCCTCCGAAGCCAGATTCTGTTACTTAGAATCTGGCTTTTTATTTTGTTATTATTTGTTTTATATTCTGATTCAATTCTTCAGTTGCGAGAGAGATAATTCTTTCTTGGGACTTGAGGTGTCTGAATATCCTTATTATAAAGCCGGACCGTGAGACAGTCTGGCTTTTGTCATTATTTGTGCTTTATAATTATTATAAACTGCTCACTCTAATCCTTAGTCTTGCTACCATGGGGTCCAAATCTTCATGAGTTAAGGACCTGAGTTTAATAAGCTAGACTGCTGAGAAGCAGACTGGCTTTTTATTTTGAATTTCCGAGTGCCCGATACCGGTGTCACCCCAGCCGAGCCCGAATGTGCAAAACTCTGGTTTTCCATTCGAGGACTCCAGAGTCAGATCGTTTTAAGAGAGTGTGATCTGACCTCTGCTATTATCTATGAATTATAATTCATTTTTGGGGTTTCCTTGAGTTTTGGGTATTTGGTATCTTTTGAATAAGATATTTTAGTACTGAGCCGAGCCTGGTGTGTGTTGCATCAGGCTTTTTTGTTTGCCTCATGCTTGTCTTCTTTTGAAGATGAGTTTATCTCCTCCGAAGCCAGTGCCGTTGTTTATATAGGTATCTGGCTTTTTTTAAAGCATATCACACACCTCTTTCTAAATAGTTGTTGGCAGTATTTTAGTCGGTAGAGCAGGTGGGCCAGGTTCTACTTCTCAATTGCCTTTGTGGAATCTGGCTTTTTTTGGGACTGTGCACCCACCTTTGTACCTCCTTTCCAAGGATTGGTGGTTAGCTATGCCGGGTTGAACCCTTACCCCGCAAATTGCCTTTGGTTAAGGGTTCAATTTTTTTTGAGATTTTGCGGGTGTTGTAGAAGGTAGGGTATTTATCATCGAGGCTGGGACCAGATCTCTATCTCCTGCGGCTAATTCCACTGAGCTAAGGTGGTCTGGGTCTGGTTTCCTTTTTCTTGGATTAATTTAGTTATATGAGCGCTATGGTCAGTCTTTTCTTAGTGAAGGACCGACGAACCTCAGTATAAGGGAGCCAAATCAAAATGATTTGGTTTTCCTTTTTGTTTTGCTGGATTCTTATACTAAGATGAAGCTTAGTGCCATAAAAGGGGCGTTTATGCGTATCATCTACCTTCTCATGCGCCTATTGAGAAATGGGTGCATGCAATTGTACTGTATTATTATATGCAATCAAAACTGGGTGACATTTTGAATCTAAGGCCTTAGATCCTTTTCAGGGACGAGAAGGTAAAAGCAAAAATTTTAGTCACCCATCTGGGATCGGCCAAATTCAATAACATCGGGTTTGAGCACCCCCAGTAATTATCTATTTATTATATTTTCTCATTTTGTGGGAGTTTATAACAAATGTCATCACCCTCCTCCGAAGCTAGATTCCTCTACACTTAGTGCACGGATCTAGCTTTATTTTTTGTTATAATCTGACCTTTGAGGCCATTTATGTTTTATTTTCACGTAAAGCCAGATCTTCTAGATTTGGCTTTTTTTGAAAAAATATAGCTTTATGCTATTTCAATATACTAAGAAAAGAACTAAATCCTTGGTTCGGGCATTGGCTGTTTTTCTTTGCTTTTGCTTTGATCCTCCACTTTGTGGGTTATATCAAAATTCCTTTTTGATAACGCACAAGGTAAAGCCAGATTCATTTGTTTTCTGGATCTGGCTCTTTTGCTTAAAAATTCGATTACGTTTCTTTCTCGTAATTGAACTAATGACATAAGGGTCAAGTTCTTTTTGGGATTTGGCCCTTTTTTGTTTGCTATTTAGACCAAATGCTCCTTCAAAGTAGTTTGGTGACTAATGGACGAGAGCCAGGCTACTCTTTTTAGAGTTTGGCTCTTTTTTGAAAATGACAGGTTTTCAAACCCTTCACTTTTGAAGATTGGAGAGGCCTGTAAAAGGACTGGGGCCAAATTCTTCCTGTGTTTAGGATTTGGTCCTTATTTTGTTATTAATGAATTTCCATAAGCTACCACCTTCAATATGGTAGTGGAGTCAGATCTTCCCAGGGAGTCTGACTCTTTTTATGTTATTATCAGTAAGACTTTATATTACCTCGACAAGAGCCAGATCTTTAGTGTCGCTTCAGATCTGGCTTTGAAATGAACCAGTTTGTTTATGCTGGATTATTATATAGACTAATTTTCATTTTTTTACTTCCTTGGGAATAGTTGTTTCTCTTGGAAAACTCCCGCGCGCCTGTTGACTACGCGGGTGCGTGCAATTATTTTATTATATTGTTATCTGATTTGTAAGTAAGTTGCAATATAGTAAAAAGCAATTAATTGACGGGTCTGTGTAAAAGGCCCAAAACTCTTTTTGAAAGGAGTGCAGTAGATATGAAAAAGTTTTCAGATGTGGCCATCAGAAAGAAGAAAAGTATCGCCCTCAAGAAGAAGAAAAGCCAAAAAGCCAGTAGTTCCGGATAAAAAGCAAAGAAGAAAATGCAAATTTAACATCACACAAGGCTAGTGCTTGAGCCATGATTAACATTAACTATTTGATTAAGCAAATCAAGCAATGCTAGCCTACCGCAAAAGCTGTTAAAGATGGTTACGCCGCTGAGAATGCAGTTTGCTGTTTGGAGCTGCAAACTCAATGATGCCTGTACATTTCTTTTCCTCATACAGGAACTTTAAGTTCTGTTGGTTGATTTATGATATAAAAAAGTGTTTTTTCTTGGGGAAACATTTCAAGTCTTCACGACACGATAATGAATTGCAGGCAAATAAAACCTAAAGGTGACAGCTAAGCGGGGTTTGATTACAATAGGGGTTTTTTTATAAAAGGAGACCTCCTATTTGTTTTTTATTTGTATCTTCTTTTTTTTTGGCTTATAAGTATATACTGTAATATATATTTTGTAGTATATACTTTATTAATAGGTTTTAATAAGTTTTTTATTTGCTGGTTAGGTATAATTTTATATATATGTAATATTATTTGATGTTATGACACATAAAAAGAAAAATAAAGACAAGCAAGATAAGCTTAAGAAGGATAAGGTAAAGAAGAGCAAGGCTAAGAAGAATAAGAGCAAGGTTGATAAAGATAATAAGGCTGAAGAAGTTGATGAAAGTGAGAAAGCTTGTAATAAGGTTCAAATGAAAGCAGGGCTTGAAATACATCAGCAATTAGATACTCATAAATTATTTTGTAATTGTCCTAGTATATTAAGAAATGATGAGCCTGATTTTAAAGTTAATAGGAGGTTGCATGCTGTAGCTGGTGAAAGCGGGGAAATTGATGTTGCTGCTAAGCATGAGGCTTTGCAAGATAAAGAGTTTGTTTATGAAGGTTATGATACTACTTGTCTTGTTGAACTTGATGAGGAACCACCTTATTTAATTAATAAAGAAGCTTTGAAAATAGCCTTGCATATTGCAATGCACTTAAATTGTGAGATTCTTCCAATTACTCAAGTAATGAGAAAAACAGTTGTTGATGGGAGTAATACAAGTGGTTTTCAGAGAACAGTTTTAATTGGCAGAAATGGTTATATAGAAACAGAAAAAGGGAGGGTTGGTATTTGGTATTTATATTTAGAAGAAGATGCTGCAAGAGCTGTTGGACAAGAAAATGGAAAAAAGATTTATCGTTTAGATAGATTAGGTATACCAATGGTTGAAGTTGTAACTGCACCTGATATTACAAGTCCTGAGCAGGTGAAAGAAGTTGCTATGCATATTGGTGATTTGTTAAGAAGTTGTAAAGTTAAGAGGGGCATTGGGACAATCAGGCAAGACATTAATATTAGTATTCCGAATCATCCAAGAGCAGAAATTAAAGGTTTTCAAGATCCTAAGATTTTTATTTCTGTTGTTGAAAAAGAAATTGAGAGACAGAAAAAAAATTTACAAGACAAAAAAAAATCTGGGGGAGAATTAATAATGGAAGTTAGGGGTGCAAACCCTGATTCAACAACGAGATTTTTAAGACCTTTGCCTGGAAGTGCAAGAATGTATCCTGAAACTGATCATCCTTTATTAAAAATTTCAAGAGAAATTATTAATGAAGCTAAAAAAACATTGCCAAAATTAAGAAGCGAGATTCATGGTGAATTAAAGCAAAAAGGATTAAGTGATGAAATGATTAAATTATTTAGTCATGGAGACAAGGTTGAAGAGTTTGATGTTTTATGTAAGATTATAAATGATCCTAATTTTGTTGCTAAAGTTTTGTTTCTTATTCCAAAAGAAATTGCAACAAAAGAAAATATTAAAGATATTGATGATATTTTGAATTTAGATATAATAGAATTTGTAATACAAGCTGTAAAAGATAATAAAATACAAGGGTCTGATGTTAAAGCTGTTATGACTGAGATTGCAAAAGGAAAATCATTTAATGAAGCAATTAAAGTTGAGAAAGTTGATTTAGCAGAAGTTGAACAAGAGATTGCTAAGATTTTTAAGGAAAAACCAGGCCTTTCTATTAGTGGTTATATGGGATTAATTATGAGTAAATTTAAGGGGAAGATAAGTGGAAAAGAGGTTAGTGCTATTCTGCAAAAACTTATAAATCCTAAACAATGAGCTGATTTTTTATTTATCAAAGGTTTTAAATAGTTATATAAACTTATATAACTCTGTTATTTAATAATTTAGTATAATGGATATGAAAAAAATATTGCATTACCCAAGATTAGATACTGTCTTGATGGTTGAAAGATTAATTTATGACACTAGCGGAACTTATACTAAAAAACAATTATGGCAGAGGCTGCCGAAAAAGGTCATGTATCAGACTTTTTGTGTTATTATTGATTATCTGCTTTATGCTAAAAGAATAGCTGTTGATAAGGAAGGGAAAATTGGTTGGATATGGAATCCTAAGCTAGCTAGGAAATATTTAAAAAAACCTGGGTTAGAATGGAAAGGTTAGGATCAAGAATATTCTTTGCTGAAGAAAAACTTAAAAAAAGTTTTGAGGAATTAAAAACTGGTAAATTAGAAGAGCAGGAATTATATAAATATATTAAACAAGCATTTGAAAATTTGAAAGATAATGCTTATTCTGGGATACATATTCCTGCTAGATTAATCCCAAAAGTTTATATTAAAAAATATAAAATAACTAATTTGTGGAAATATGATTTGCCAAGAGGTTGGAGGATTATTTATTCTATTGCAAATGAAGGTATTGAAATTATCAGTTTAATCCTTGAATGGCTTGACCATAATGAATATGAGAGAAGATTTAAGTATTAATTAAATTTATAAATGGTAGAGGGATTTTTAAGATATGGATATGTCAAAAAGAACGTATATTAAAGATGCATTTCAAAAAACAGGAATTGTAGAATTATATGGCTGGGTCCATGACACTAGGGGTTTAAGCAAGATTAGGTTTTTGATTTTAAAAGATATTACAGGAAGGATTCAGACAATTGGTGCAAAAGGAAAAATAGATGATAAAATTTTTAATTTAATAAATAAAATTAATAGAGAGTCTGTAGTAAGAATTAAAGGAGAATTAAGAAACAGTAAGCAAGCTCCTGGTGAAAAAGAAGTTGCAATTCAGGAATTAGAAGTTATTTCAGAAGCTGAAAAACCTTTGCCTATTGATGTTTCTGATCATTCAAGAACAGAACTATCTAAAAGATTAGATTATAGATTTTTAGATTTGCATAGAGACAGGATTCAGGCTATTTTTAAAATAGAGAGCACTATGTTGCAAGCTTATAGGGATTTTATGATTGAGGAAGGAGCTTATGAAGCTGTTTTCCCATCAATTATTGGTTCAAGCAGTGAAGGAGGAACTGAGTTATTTAAAATGAAGTATTTTAATAAAATA
>CAZQKV010000037.1:0-7437 GCA_964593995.1 Candidatus Woesearchaeota archaeon | reverse complement strand
ACTTACCCAATTGGATTAGAATATATAACTAATCTTCTTGATGAATTAAAAAAAGATCTTGGAAATAAAAAATTTGAAGAAAATCATTCATTAATTAATCAAATGATTTCTGTTGGATTGTGGAACTTTAGAGTTTTACCAAGATTTATAAAACTTTGTTTAAAAAAACAAAATTTACTTAACTAGTTCTAAAAACAAAAAAACACTTCTTAGCAAGCTTTATATATTTTAAATAAGGCTTTTTATTATGAAACCTCAATCAAGAATCTCTTTTCATGACCAAATATCTAAAAATAAGTGGAAAAGCTTTTTTCTTATTTTTATAATCTTCTTAGTTTTAATGGGTATGGGTTATGTTATTGGTTTAGCTATGGGCCCGGATTATTTTCTTATAATAATGGTGTTTGCAATTATAATTTCTCTAATTTATATTGTTGTAGGTTATTATAAGTCTGATAAAATAGCATTAGCTTCTGTAAATGCAAAACCAGCTTCTCAAAGCCAGTATCCTCAATATCATCATTCTGTTGAAGGCTTGTGTCTTGCAAGCGGCCTGCCAAAACCACGGCTTTTTGTAATGCCCTCTTCTAATATAAATGCATTTGCTTCTGGCAGAGATCCAGAGCATGCAGTTATTTGTGTTACAGAAGGAGCATTAAACAAATTTGACAAGCAGGAATTAGAAGGAGTAATAGGGCATGAATTATCTCATATAGCAAATTATGATATAAGGTTCATGACACTAACAGCAGTTCTTGTTGGAATGGTTGCAATAATGTCTCAGATTTTTTTAAGAAGCTTGTGGTTTAGTAGTTTTTCAGGAGGAAGCAGAAATAAGAATGGTAATGCTCAAGCAATTTTTATGGTAATTGGAATTGTACTTGCAATTCTCGCTCCGATTGTTGTAATGATAGTCCAGATGGCAATTTCAAGAAAAAGAGAATATACAGCAGATGCTTCTGCTGTTAAATTTATTCGTTCTCCTACAGGATTGATTAATGCTCTGAAAAAAATAGGTTCTGAACATACAATCCCTGAAAAAAAGATAAGTAAAGCAGTTGCACCCTTATTTATTTCTAATCCTTTTAAAATGAAAGCAAACAGCATATTTGCAACACACCCTCCTTTAAAAAAGAGAATTGAAGTTTTAGAAAGAATGTGAGTATTTCTATAAATTAAAAACAAAACAAATCAAAACAGCAAAATATATAAATCCTTTTTACTTAATTATATTATGAAAATAAATAGGCGATTAGGCATGCACTTTTTAGGGAATTTTAAATCTACCTATAGGTCTATTTGTTTAGCAGCTAAATTTGTGATTTAAGGTTCCAACATCTGCTTGGATCTTGAATCTGTTTTTCTTTAAAATGTTAAAACAAAAAAATTCTCTGGCTTTTGAACAACAATTTCATTGTGATATTTGTGGTGAGGTAGTTACAACTCCGCTTTGCCCTGTATGTATAGCAGAAGAAGTAGAAGCTTGGTCAACACTTTACGCAGATGTAAAAAAAGATTTAATGCCTAAATTAGAAGCTTATTTGAAAAAAATAAGAGAACCATTAATTGAAGCAACTCAGTGCCTTAAATGTAAAAAGAAGAGGGCTTCTATATGCCCTTTTTGCTTCACAGATTATATATTAGGGCAATTAAAAAAACTAGGAACAAATTACCAGATAATAACAGAGTTTCTTGAGTTTTTTGATTTTGAAGATATTGTTCCAAACCCTCATGCAGCAAAATGGAGAATTTATCCTGATTTTAGTTAGCATTAGTTTTGTTCATAATCTCTTGGAGCATTGATTGGATTTTTATCTATATAGTTCCCCATAATCCTATAATAACAATCACTTGTTACTTGCCTTCCAGCAATTCTGTGTCTTATATCTGGATGTTCTTCGATTAATTCTCCACAACCACAAGTACACATATTTTCAACTGAAGCTTTATTAACAAATTCCTCACGAGGCATATTAGCTATTTCTTCTGCAGTTAACATATAAGTTTTAAGATATATGATTTAATAAACTTTATTATCTTAAATCAATAATCTTATTTTTAGTTAGTTTTAAATATCATAGAATTTTTAATTTAAAATAAGAAAAGGAAAATGGAAAAAGAAAGGCTAAATTCAGAAACAGATAATCCTAAGGAATTAATAAAAAGTGCAGAACAGTATGCAAAAAAATTTGGAATAAAAGTTAATTCAAATAAAAAAATAGCAAATGGAATAATTGACGGATTATTAAGAAACAAAAGAGATAAAGGTGATATTTACTGCCCGTGCAGAGTAGTTACTGGAAACAAAGAAAAAGATGATGAAATAACCTGCCCTTGTGTATTTCACAGGGGTGAAATAGAATTACAAAAGCATTGTCATTGTAATTTGTTTGTTGGTGGGGAATGATTATATTTCTTTCTTTTTAAAACTTCTCTAAATTTAGAGAATCCTAAACAAAACATTTAAATACTAAAATGTATCTAATAATTATAAGTAAATAACAATTATTTATTAATGTATAAAATGCAAAGACAAAAACCAGAACACTGGCCAACTCTCAATACTGTAATTATGGTAGAAAAAATTTTAAGAAATATGGATGAGAGTGTTATTACAATAGCTGAACTTAAGAGGAAATTACCAAGACAAGTAAATCATAATACCCTTACGGTTATTCTTAAATACTTAGAAGAAAGTAATAAGATTCTTGTTACTATTGAGGGTATAACATGGATTCATAACCCAAATCCAAATTTAAAGAGGGCTATTGCAGAAGGTTTAGAAATATGAAGCAAGTAAGAGTCATTCTTGTTCCAGAAGCAAAAGAGGTTTATAAGTTTCTTAATGAAGAGGCTCCGAATTCAAAACAAGAAAGAATGATTCTTAAGGCAATAAATCAAAAAATAGAATTAATAAAACAAAACCCCCATTTTGGCAATCCAATTTCTAAAAGGTTAATTCCAAAAGAATATATTGAAAAATATGGAATTGGGAATTTGTTTAGAATAGAATTACCTAATTTTTGGAGAATGTTATATACATTAACTGAAGGGGAAACGAAAATAGAAATAATTGCTTTTATTCTTGATATTATTAATCATCCAGCTTATAATAAAAAGTTTGGATATAAAAAGAAATAGAGTTTGTTAAAATAGAATTACAAAAGCATTGTCATTGTAATTTGTTTGTTGGTGGGGAATGAATTACAGTTTATTTTCTACGCATTAATTGGAGCATCTCTTAAATTTTTTCAAAAAAACCTAACATATAAATAGTTTGGATGCTTATATAATACATGACAAATTAAGTACAGTTAACCTTGATTACTCCGGTGTCTGATAGGTTGCAGTTACATAAAGTCTACAGTTTTCTTAAGCAAATTAAGTAGGTTATGCAAACTAAAAACAAAATAAAAAACTAAGGTAAAAAATAAATGCTAAGATGCTAAAAATGAGATTACATAAATTAGAACCTGATTTTTATGAATGTGAATTTTGTCATGAACCTATAACAAATCCTATATGTCTTGCATGCATTGCAGAAGAAGTAAACATCTGGTCTAGCATATATCCTTCTTTAAGAAAGGAAATTATGCCCAGATTAAGAAGATACATAAAAAAATTAAAAAGAGATAGCTTAGAGTCTGCTAATTGCATTAAGTGTGATAAAGATTTGATTTCAGTGTGTGCATACTGTTTTGTAAGATATATCTTAGGGGAGTTAGAAAATATAAAAGCCAATAATATAGTTAAGAAAGAATTTTTGCAATTTTTTAATTATGATTTAGGCCATACAAGTTTTAATTAAAATGATTATTGACTAAGCCAGGGTTTAGAGCAACTTCTCATAGCCAGAGGCGTATCAAACTGAGGATTATCAAATCCCAGATGCTAAAAAACTCCACCATGGTTTTTTAATAGAAATAACTTCTCCTGTTTCAGCATCAATTTCTGAAGAAACTTCTCCCTTAATTTTAAATAAACCTAAAAATTTTCCTTGTTTTTTTGCTTTTAATTTATAAGCAGGTTTTATATCATTATCTTTTCCAACTTCTTTTAATTCAACTGTGAAATTTAATTCTCCTAATTTTTCAAATGCAGTCTGCGAAGCAGCAGAAGAGAGTATTTTTATTTCAGCTTTTCTTCCATTTGATAATTGTTTAAAACATTCCCATCCAGTTAAACAATCGTCTGAATATTTTTCTTCAACATCTCCGTATTCACAAAAATTAGAAGAAGGTGCAGTAACATCTGGGCAAGTAGGTTTTCCATAAATATAACCTCCAAGATTAACATCACAATTGCCTTCTCCTAAATTATGTTCACCAGTAACTAAATTAATATTTCCTTCTGTGCATTTCTCACCTTTAGAATCTATTGTTGCCTGAAATATTATATAAGGGTCTCCATCTCCCCATGGATAAGGGTCTCCAACACCAAAAGATAATTTAGAAACACTGATATTATCTGAATCAGCTAAGCTATTTATCTCACTTAATAAGTCAAAATATGATTCAAATTCTAAACTTTCTATTTGACTTATTTTTTTATAATCTTGCGAAGATCTTCTTTTGATATAATCTTTATCAAGATAAATTCCAGAAAAAGAAGGTTTGATTAATGGAGATTCTTTCATTTCTATAACTGCCCATTCAATAACTACTTGATAAGAAACTTCTAAATATTCTCCTATAGGTTCTTTAACAATTTTATACTCTTTAATTACAATATGGTTGCCATAATATTCTTCACACATGTTATTCCTTTCCATAAAAATTTCTTTCCAATATCCAAAATATTCATCTTTTGTTGATTGCTCTTGTCCGATAACTCCTCCTATGAACATTAAGATAACCATTAAAATAAAAATTCCAAAAAAAACTAGCAACAATCCTTTTTTCATAGTATATTATATTAAATTATCTTTATAAACTTTTTTTATCAAAATCCAAAACAATCTGCATACCCCATCATGCTTCTAAATTTCCATAAAAGGCTTGTTTTTGACATTTCACTATCTAATCCTAAATCCCCATTAGCATTTGCTTTTTTAGTAACTTCACAAAATTCTTTTGTTTTAAATTCAATAAGATATTTTGAATGAATAATCATAATTATATCTGCATCAACATCTGATGGAACTTCTTTTACTTGATTATTTTCAATATAATACATTTTTTCCCATTCTCTAAAGCCAGTATTAAAATTATAAAACTTAAGTAAAATAGATACACCATTAGGCAGTTTTTGTATTAGTTCATTACTAGCTAATTTTTGTGGAACCCAGCTATAATCTATTACAGGAACCTCCCTAGGCCCTGAAGGCTGTGAAGGAGAAGTTGAGGGGGTTCTTGTACTTGAAGTTCTTGAAGTAGAAGGGCTTGTTGGGGGATGGGTTGGTTCAGAAGTGTCTAAAAAATAAACTTTAACAAAAAACCCTCCAAATAAAACAATTGCCACAAGCAAGATAATACCTACTATAAATAAAGAAAGAACAAAGGTTTTTTTCTTTTTTGTTAATGAGTTCCATTTAAGTAGCAGCCTATTTATTTCAGGTTTTTTAGATTTAGAATTTTTTGTTTTAGGTTTTATTGTCAGGGGCTTTATTTCAAGTTTTTTAAGCTTATTACTTAATTTTTTAATCATTTTCTTCTCTTTTATAAAATATGATAATTAAACTATTTAAAATATTCTATGAAAACATTTATATATGAAAAAATCAATAAGAATATATGGCAAAAGGAGAGGTAGTTCAAGCAAGTGCACCTGCACAAACTGGTGCAATAGCTGGAAAAAAGCAGAAAAACTGGGTTCTTGTTCTTCTTATGTCCATATTTTTTGGTTCATTAGGAGTGGACCGATTTATAATGGGGCATGTAGGATGGGGAATCCTAAAGTTAATCACCTTTGGTGGTGTAGGAATTTGGTGGTTAATTGACCTGATTTTGATAGCTAGCAAGCACGAGTTTAAAGGAATTGAATGGGTTTAAACCTGTTTCATTAAATTAATTTAAATTTTTTTTATCTAATCTAATTTATGATTTTTAATGTTTTAATAATAAATAATTCCAAATTTTTATTTTCACAATATTTATTTTTACAATAATCTTCAAAACTCACTTAAAACTTTTACTAATTCTTATATTCCAAAAACTTGGCAGATTATTTGAAACAAATCCTGTAAATTCATCAGAATAAACATATGCCAGGCCTTTTTCTTTTTTAAATTTTTTAAAATCACGCATAGTGTCTGTATAAATCTCCTGGATTATTTTTCTTTCAAAATTTCTTTGAAGAAGTGAAGAAGGTTTTAATATAAGAAAGTCAGCTTGTCTTAAAATATTAACTTCTAAATTAGATGAGTTTTGTGAAATAAATAAGATGCTAATATTTTTATGTCTTGCAATTAGCATTAAGTCGCTTAGCATTTTGTTTGCACTAGTCATAGCTTTTCTTGCACTAAATAAAACCCCTCCTTCATCAATTAAAACAAATGAATTATTTTCTAATTCAGAAACATTTTGAACTACCTTAATCCAGGAAGGCATTTCTTCTCTTTTAAATCCAATTGCATAACATTTGCTTTTTTTCTTAGAATAAAAGTTTTCTAAAAACTTGATTCCAAAAGCAGTTTTTCCACTTCCTCTTGCTCCTAAGATAATTCCAATAACACTGTCAGAATCAAATACTTTCTTTTCCCATTTTTTATATTCTTCTGCACTGCCTTGAATAATTTTCAATTCTTTGTAAAACGGCTTCATACTGCCTCTTCTTTTTTCAATTTTCTCTTTTTCAATGTGTTGTTTTTCTTTTGTTAAAAAATAACTAGTCCCTGAAACAAGATACTTAATAAGCAGATAAGGCAATTTGATAATAAACCAGATTAACTTAACAACAGATATAAAAAATATCTTAATTACATTAAAAATAAACTTCCAAAAACCCCCCTTTCTTTTCCTTCTTTTTACCATATAAATTATAATTCTCTATGATTTATAAAGACTTTTAATTATTTAATAATATTTAATTAAGCATTAATTTTTTAAAGTACATTAAATATGGATTTTACATGGCAAGCTCATTATCAGCAAAACAAATAAAATCAATGAAACAAGAAGCGTGTTTAGGAGGAACCTTGCAAGTTGATATGCCTGAAATTGCTGAGGATTACCTAAAATACAGTGCACCACAAATAGTTGAAAACCGTGGAGTTTGTAAAAAATATAGTGTGGGCGCAGTTATTGCAGAAAATGCAGTAAGGCTTGCAATAAGAGGGCATGAGGGGGCATTAGGAATTCCGCCTTATAAAGGATTAATCACAAATGCAGAAGAATTACGAAGATTAGCAAGAGAGCACCAAGCAAGAAATTTTAAATCTCTTACTCATGAACAAAGATATGCAAATGGAAGAATAGCTTATGAAAAAGGATTAGGAGT
>CAZQKV010000036.1:0-7690 GCA_964593995.1 Candidatus Woesearchaeota archaeon | reverse complement strand
CAGCAGGGCAGAGTTTAATTCTTGGGATAGGAACATTCTTTTTAATTTATTTCCCTTTAATGAAATTTTTAAGTGGGGGGATAACAATCGGAACTATTACATTTATTTACACTGTTTATTGGGGATTAGTTGGGTCTATGTTTGGTTTTGTTAGTGGAATAAAAAACTATTATAAGGCTATGGCAGATTTTCAGGAATTATTTGATTATAATAAGATTCAACCAAAAATTAAAGATAAGCCCGAAGCAAGAAAACTTAAAATTGGACAGGGAAGCATTGAATTTAAGGATGTTGAATTTAAATATGGCAATAGAAGATTGTTTAAGGATTTTAATCTTAAAATCCAGAAGAATCAGAAAATAGCTTTAGTTGGACATTCTGGATGCGGAAAAACAACTTTAATTAACTTGCTATATCGTTTGTATGATGTAGATGAAGGAGCTGTTTTAATTGATGGAAAAGATATTCGGAAATTTAAGCAAGAGTCTTTGAGAAGTGAGATGAGTATTGTTCCTCAAGAATGTATTTTATTTGATGATACTATTTACAATAATATTGCATTTTCAAACCCAAGAGCAACAAAAGACCAGGTTATGAAAGCAATAAAGTTTGCACAGTTAGATAAGATGATTAAGGATTTCCCATATAAAGAAAAAACAATTGTTGGAGAGCGAGGAGTTAAGCTTAGTGGAGGGGAAAAGCAAAGAGTGAGCATAGCTAGAGCTATTTTAGCTAATAAAAAGATTTTAGTGCTTGATGAAGCAACTTCATCACTTGATTCAGAAACAGAGCATGAAATACAGAGAGATTTAGAAAAGCTTATGCAAGGAAGAACAAGCATAATAATTGCTCATAGATTATCAACAATAATGCATGCTGACAAGATTATTGTCATGCAAAAAGGAAAGATAGTGCAGACTGGAACACATAAACAGTTGATAAAACAACCTGGAGAATATAAAAAGCTTTGGAATTTGCAGAAGGGGGGTTATATAAGATGAACCTCAGAGGAAATGGATTTATTTTAAGGCATGCAAAATTATCTGATGCTAAATGTTTTTTTGAGTGCGAACAAGATAAAGTAGCTAGAAGGAATTTTATGAGTACACCAAAAAGTGTTAAAGAGGTTAGAGAGAGGATTAGAAAGGATATTTTAGAACATAAGGAAAAGAAACCTAAGGTTGAAAAGTTTGCAATTGAAGTGAATGGAAAGTGTGCTGGGTACATACTAATAGATAGACTCGATGTAAAATATGGTAGACATAAATGGGAAATAGGTTATTGTATTCACAAGGATTTTAGAGGAAAAGGCATAGGAAGCAAGGCTATTAAACTAATCACGAATTATGCTTTTAAAAAACATAAATCAAAGAGAATTTGGTGTTTTACTAGAACTTTTAATAAAGGTTCGAGAAGAGCTCTTGAAAAAGCTGGCTATAAACTTGAAGGAGTTTTAAGAAAAAATAAATGTAAAAATGGAAAGTATTTGGATGATTGTATTTATGCTAAGATAAAATGAAAGCTAAAAAAATAGTTATTATTAGAGGGAAGGTGACAGGAGGGAAGACTACAACATCTCACGAGTTAGCAAAAGTTCTCCCAGGTTGGATTTTTATTGATATTTGGAAAATAAAAGAAATGTTTGAACCCCTTGAATTAAAAGACAGAAGTGTTTTAATATCTGCTTCTAAAAAAGCAAGACTTGCAATAATGAGAGAAGTTATTAAAAAAATGGGAGTAAATATTATTGTTCAAGAAATAACTAAGAGTTATATAAACAAGCATTTTAAAAAAGATTTAAAAAAATATAATCATAAGATTTATTCTTTTTTCTTAGATGTTGAGCTAAAAGATGCAGTAAAAAGAGATATTAAAAGAAAAAAGCCAACAATGGGTCTTGGTAAAAAAATAAAAGAGGAGAAAATTTGGAAATCAACAAAAGGAGTTCCTGAAAAAGGGGATATAATTATTAACACAAGCAAACATAATACAAAATAAGTTGTTGATATTATTTTAAAAGAAATTAATGAAAAAAGAAAAAAACATCCAAAAGCTAGTTGGATAAGGAAGAGTTGGTAAGAAGCGAATGGAAGGGTTAAAATGGATAATAACCACCATTTAGGTTATAATAACCTTTATAAAGGTTATTTGCTTTAGTTTTTTATGGCAGGCTTGTTGAAATTTTTAAAAGAAAACCCAAATTCTAGAAAAATATTTGGAAAAAGAGAACTGAAAATAATTGAAAAACAGCTTAATGGGATAAACTTAACACAATCAGAAAAGAACCGGCTCTCAAGAGATATTAGAAAAAAATTAAAATTTATTAAGGAATTAAGCAGGTTTGAAAAGGATTTTGAATTAAAAAAAGCAAAGCTAATAAAGGAAATTATTGAAGAAACTAAAGAAACAATTTTAAAAGATAAGTTATGTAATAAAATCAAGGAGTTGTGGTTGTTTGGAAGTGCTGTTGAAAACAAAGTTAGTTTTAGGTCTGATATTGATATTGCTGTTAAGTTTGATGAAATTAATGTAAAACAAGCAACAGAATTTAGAATTCGAATCCAGGGGAAGGTTAGTGATAAAGTTGATGTACAAGTTTATAATATATTACCAAAAAAAATAACAAATGAGATTAATAAAAAAGGGAGGATACTCTACAGAAAATGAACAGAATAGACGATAAAATAATGGAGATAGAAAGCTACTTAGAAGAAATTGAGTTAATAATGCCGAGAAGTCTGGAAGAATACCTAAGTGGGCTTGAAAAAAGACTTGCCTGTGAAAGAGTTTTTGAAAAAATTATAGAAGCGATAGTTGATTTATCTTTTTTAATAATCCAGGATAGAAATCTAAAAGTGCCTGAAGATGATAAAAACTCTTTTGATATTTTAAGACAAGAAAATATTATTTCAGAAAAATTAGCTGAAAAACTTAAAGATGCAAAAGGAATGAGAAACATAATTGCTCATGAATATGGGAAGATAGATGATGAATTAGTTTTTGAAGCTGTTACAGAACAATTAGAAAATGATGTTAGAGAGTTTATTAATGTAATTAAGGAGGCAGGATGAAAGCTAAAAAAATCTTAATATTTGGAGTATCTGGTTCTGGGAAATCTACTTTAGCTAAGGTTCTTTCAAGAAAATTAAAAATAAAAAATTATGATATGGATGATATTTTTTTTAAAAAAAGGCATGATGTAAGAAGAGAAGAAAGTCAGTGTGAGAAAATGCTTGCAACTTTATGCAAGAAAAAACAATGGATAATTGAAGGAGCATATGCAAGATGGGTTCAACCTGCAGTTAAATCTGCAGATTTTGTTATTTTATTAAAAATTCCATTTAGAAAAGCATTTTATAGAATAACAAAAAGAGCAATAAAAAGAAAAATTGGCGGAGAAAAAAACATAAGAGATAGTGAATCTTGGGAAGATTATAAATTATTACTAAAATTTGCAAAAGGGTATAATAAGAAAGGATATGCAGGAGGTCATGAAACTCATAAGCAATTAGTAGAGAAAAACAAGAAAAAGTTTGTAATAATTAAAAATAATAAAGATATTAAGAGGTTACTGAAAGATTTAAAATGAAAATCCGCAAAGCAACTTTAGATGATGCACAAGAAATAAGCAAATTAAGGCAAGAAACTCTTGAGAAAGTTAATATTAAAGAGTATACTAAAGAGCAGATTAAGGCATTAGTAAATAAAAATAATATTGAGAAAATTAAGGAAAAAATAGGAAAAAGAGAGGTTTTTGTTGGGGCTGAAGAAGATAAGATTATTGGTTGTGTTTCTTTTCATGTTTCAGATAATAAGAATATTATTTCAGGATTATATGTAAGGCATGATATGCAAGGCAAAGGAATTGGTGAGCAATTAATGAAATTTATTGAAAATCATGCTGTTGACAGATCAGTTAAAAACCTGATATTATATTCAACAATTAATGCAGAAAAATTTTATAAAAAAATTGGTTATGAGGTTATTAAGAAAAGCCCTGGAAAAGTTGGAGATGTTGATTTTATAGTTATTGAAATGGGAAAGGAATTAAACAAAGGTTAAGTTTTTTCGGTAGGCTCTTGACTTAGTCTTTGAGCTGTTTGGTAAACTCCTAAAAATAAGTGAAATTTTTTGTTTACATGTGTTTTTTTGTAAATATTTGAGAAGTGGACTTTTACAGTGCCAGGGTCTCTGTGTATTATTTTTGCTATTTCTTCAGCTTTAGTATGTCCTGCACAAACAAGTTTTACTATCTCTAATTCACGGTTGCTTAGATTATAGGTTTTTTTAAGATAAGGCCATGTATATTCTGGGATAATGTTCAAATCTGTTTCCCATAAATCTTCGATACTCATATTTTCTTAGCTTAATTAAATTATTTAATAATTGTTATCTTATTTTATATAAATCATTAACTTTATTAATTCTAAAATTTTTTGTTTGTAATGGCAAACAAGAAAAAATTTTATGTTACAACTGCAATAGATTATGTAAATGCAGAGCCTCATATAGGGCATGCATATCAGAAAATCATAGCTGATGTTCTGGCAAGATGGCATAAGCTTTTAGGAGAGGAAGTCTGGTTTTTAACTGGAACGGATGAACATGGTAAAAAAGTTCAAAGATCTGCTGAAACAGCAGGCAAATCTCCACAAGAATTTGTAAAAGGAATTTCTGATAAATTTGAACAAGCTTGGAAAGCTTTGAATATAGAATGTGATAGATTTATAAGAACAACTGATAAAGATCATCAAGAAGTTGTTAAAAAATTTATTGAAAAAGCTAATAAATCTGGTGATATTTACAAAGGAGAGTATGAGGGATATTATTGTGTTGGGTGTGAAAGATATTATACTGAAAAAGACTGCCCTGATTTAATTTGTAGTATTCACCAAAAACCTCTTGAAAAATTAAAAGAAGAATCTTATTTTTTTAAATTAAGTAAGTATAAAGATTTTTTATTAGATTTATATAAGAAACATCCTGAATTTGTTTTACCTGAGAGCCGAAGAAATGAAGTAATTAATAGGGTTAAAGAAGGGCTAAATGATTTAAGTATCTCTAGAACTAGTTTTGATTGGGGGATCCCCTTTCCATTAGAAAAAGGACATGTTGTTTATGTTTGGTTTGACGCATTAATTAATTATGTTTCAGGTGCAGGAAAGAACCAGAAATTTTGGCCTGCAACAGTTCATTTATTAGGAAAAGATAATACTTGGTTTCATTGTGTTTACTGGCCTGCAATGCTAAAATCTACAGGATATAAATTACCTAAAATAACTTTTAATCACGGGTTTTTAAGTTTTAATGGGCAAAAGATTTCAAAATCACTTGGAAATGTAATTTCTCCTTTTGTTTTAGCTGAAAAATACGGAGCAGATACTATTAGGTATTTTGTTTTAAGGCATTTTCCTTTTGCATCTGGAGAAGATGGAGATTTTGATGAAAAAGCATTAGTTGAAAGACATAATAATGAGCTTGCAAACAAGTTAGGGAATCTTATAAGTAGGGTAAGTGGGTTGGTTGAGAAAGCAGATGTTGATGTACATACATCAAATATTGTAAGGGAGGTTAGCGAATTAATTGAGCGATTTGAATTTGACAAGGCACTTAATTCAATATTTGCATTTATTGATACTCTAAATCAATTTATACAGGATAAGAAACTTTGGGAAAATAAAAATAAAAAGGATATTTATGAAGTAGTTTCTGGAATAAGGGTAGTTACAGTTCTTCTTTGGCCTTTCATACCAAAAACTTCTGAAGAGATTGCAAGACGGTTTGGATTTAAAATTTCTCTGAAAGATTTGAAAAAACCATTAAAAGCTGTTAAAATCAAAAAAGGTGAGATTTTGTTTAAGAAGATAGGATGAAGGATAAAAAATTAGATGAAAATAAGAGAAGCTATTAAATCAGATAAAAAAGATTTTATAAATCTTGCAAAAAAAGCAGATCAAAGACCCAGTTATTGGTCAGAATCCAGATTTATTAAATTTATTAAAGAAAATAATAATATATTTTTGTTTGTAGAAAAGAATGATAAATTAATAGGATATATTGGTATAAAGAAAACAGAGAGTGAAAATAAGTTTAAAAAAATTAGGTTTGATAAATTAGCTTGCATAGAATGGATTGCTGTTCTTCCAGAATTTAGAAATAAGGGCATAGGTTCAAAACTTTTGCAAGAATCTGAAAAATATCTTAAGAAATGGGGGAAAGAAGGCTTTTGGTTAGATTGCAGAAAAAAGGTATTAGGTTTTTATAAGAAAAACGGTTACAAAGTTAAAGGATATCTAATAAAAAAAGATAAAAATAAAAATTTTAGAAAATATTTCTTAGAAAAGATATTAAATTGAGTAAATATTCTCATTAAAAATAATTTTAACTAACTCTACAACCTAATTCCATAACTCCATCGGGTTGGAGAAGTTTTACTTCAGAATGATCATCATTAACTGCTGCTAATACCATACCCTTGCTTTCAATTCCCCTTATTGTTTTAGGTTCTAAGTTTGTAAAAGCAATTATTCTTTTACCTTCTAATTCCTCTTTTGTATAATGAGGTTTTAAGCCAGCAATTAAAATTTTTGTTTCTGTTCCTAAATCTATTTTAAGTTTGTAAAGTTTATCAGCTCCTTCAATGTCCTCAATTTCCATTATTTCTGCAACTCTTAAATCTAATTTTATCCATTCATTAAATGTAACTATTCCTTGCGACATTTTTATTTATTTTATTTAAATTAATTTATTTGATTATTTGTTGTTTAATTTATTGATTTTATTAATTGTTTACCTTAACCCAATCTTTCTTAAGATTATAAAAAATATTCCTTTGTTTGGAGGAGGTTCAAACCTTATATTTTCTCCTAGAATTCTTTTTGATGTATTTATATAAGTTTTAGCTGCTTTGCTTTTTGGGTGAGTTAGTATTACTGGGTTTTTCATAAATTGAGATTCTTTTACAGAATCTTCTTCAGGAATGATCCCAAGAATAGTGGTTTCTAGCATGTCTCTTATGTTTGATATAGGCATTTCTGTTTTTTTGCCTTGGTATCTTGTAATTATAACTCCTTTAACAGGTTTGTTCATTTCTTCTGCAAGTTTTATACTTTTTAGAGCATCAGTTACTGCAGTCATTTCAGGATTAGTAACAATAATAATCTCATCGGCAGCGTTTATTGCAGATTTTGCTTCTTCACCAAGTCCTGCAGCACAATCAATTAATATGTGGTTTGTTATATCTTTTAGTTTTTTTGTAACGTTTGCGAGATTTTTGTAATCTATTTTTTCAGATTCTTTTAAAGAAAGCGATGCAGGTATTATTTTTGTTCCAGATTCATGCTCATAAATTGCATCTTCTAATTTTGCTTGGCCATTTAAGACATGATTTAGTGTAATTGGAACAATTGGGGCTCCTAAGTGAAGTCCAATATTAGGTGTTGTTAGATTTGCATCCAAAATTATCACATCTTCTCCGAGATTATTTTGTGAAGTCCCTAAATTAATTGCAGTAGTTGTCTTCCCTACCCCTCCTTTTCCAGAGATTATTGCGTATATTTTTGCCATTTTAATGGTAGAATAGGTATAATCTATTTTATTTGCTTGAGAGAAAAAGCTTGGTGTAATTTATAAATCTTTCGAGTATACTAGCATACTCTTTTAGTTTATCTAAATCTATTCTTATTTCTTT
>CAZQKV010000035.1:0-7839 GCA_964593995.1 Candidatus Woesearchaeota archaeon | reverse complement strand
GAATATTTAATTAATTTAATTGATACTCCTGGTCATGTTGATTTTTCTGGTAATGTAACAAGAGCTATGCGTGCAATAGATGGAACAATTGTTTTAGTTTGTGCTTCAGAGGGAATTATGCCTCAAACTGAAACTGTTATTAAACAAGCCCTTAGAGAAAGAGTTAAGCCAGTTCTTTTCATTAATAAGGCAGATAGATTAATAACTGAACTAAAATTAGGCCCAAAAGAAATACAGGAAAAATTTGTCAAGATTATCAATGATTTTAATTTATTAATCGAACAAATTGCTGAAAAAGAGTATAGGCAAAAATGGAAAGTTAATGTTAATGATGGAAGTGTTGCTTTTGGAAGTGCAAGAGATAATTGGGCAATGTCAATTCCATTTATGAAGAAAAAAAATGTTAGTTTTAAAGACATTATAGATATTTACAGCAAGGATAAGGATGAAAGAGAAAAATGGGTATGGGAAAATGCTCCTGTTCATGAAGTTTTATTAGATATGGTAATTAAACATCTCCCAAGCCCCATTGAAGCTCAAAAATATAGAATCCCTAAAATTTGGTATGGAGATACTGAAAGTGAATTTGGTAAAGGACTATTAAATTGTGATAAAAAGGCAGAAGTTGCTTTTGTTATTACAAATACTGTTATTGACCCAAGATCTGGAAAAGAAATTCATGCAGGAAGATTATTTTCAGGGACAATAAAATCTGGAATGGAAGTTTATTTAAATGAGGCTAAAATAAAACAAAAAATTCAGCAAGTCTTAGTTTATAATGGCATTAAGCCAGAACAATTAGAAAGTGTTCCTGCTGGGAACGTTCTTGCTATTTCAGGGATTACTTCTAAAACAGGAGAGACAATAACATCAAGCCCAAAAGAAACTGTATTTGAAAACATTAAACATATTTTTGATCCTGTAATTACTAAATCTATTAGTGTTCCTAAGCCTCAAGATTTACCTAAATTAATTGAAGTATTGAAAAAAGTAGCAAAAGAAGACCCTACTTTAAAAATTGAAATTAATGAAGAAACAGGTGAAAACCTTATGTCAGGTATGGGGGAATTGCACTTAGAGATTATTGAAAACAGAATTAAAACTGAAAAAGGGGTTGATGTAAAAACTTCTGAACCAATTGTTGTTTATAGAGAAACAGTTATGAAAAAAGGAAAAACAGGAGAAGGAAAATCACCAAATAAACATAATATGTTCTTTGTAGAAGTTGAACCTTTGGAAGATGCTGTCTATGAAGCAATGAAAAAAGCAGAAATTCATGAAAGAAGAACAAAAAAGAAAAATGAAGAATTATGGGCTAAATTAGCTGAATGTGGGATTTCAAATAATGAAGCAAGACAGTATAAAAATATTTACAAACAATGTGCTTTTTTAGATAAGACAAGAGGGGAGGTTCACATGCAAGAAGTTATTGAAATGGTTATGGATGGTTTTGAGCAAGTTGTTGATGCTGGTCCATTATCAAGAGAACCTTGTATGAAATTAAAAGTAAGTTTAGTTGATCTTAAACTTCATGAGGATGCTATTCACAGAGGGCCTGCACAAATTTATCCTGCAATGAGAGATGCAATCAGAATGTCAATTAATTCAGCTACTCCAGTATTATTTGAACCTATCCAAACTCTATTAGTCGAAGGTCCATTAAAATTTATGGGGGATTTGACAAAGCTATTCCAAGGTAAAAGAGGGCAAGTTTTAGATGTTGAACAAGGGTCTGGATTTTTTTCTATGAAAGTTAAAATCCCTGTTGCAGAGATAATTAGACTAGCATCTGATGTTCGTTCAGCTACAGAAGGAAGAGGAACTTTCAGCATGATTGACCAGACTTTTGAAAGAGTTCCCCCTAATTTACAACCAGAAGTTGTAAAAAGAATCAGGGACAGAAAAGGTCTTGCTGAGAATGAGTAAATGGTTTAAATTATTTCAACATTTCAGGGTCTATTTTTAAAACATCAAGGATAAAATTTTTTATTTTAGATTTCTCACGAGGATTAAGGCTTATATGAATTTCCCCAGTTGACTTTTTCAAATTCACCCAGCCTAGATTAGTTAAATCCTTGATTGACTTTTCAGATTCCCTTTTGCTTATTTTATCAGCTAGATGATATAAATTTTTAATAGGAGTATGTTTTCCTCCCCAAATCCCCCTTCTATAGAGTTTAAATAATAATTGTGCTTCCAACTCTTGATTTCTCATTTTTTATTTTCACATCTTTATTAATTAAAATTATATTTTATTTTATCTATAATACAGTATAATTAAGTTTATAAATATTACTATTTCCGTAATTTAATAATTTTTTAAATAAAACAAATACGAAATAGTTAAAAAAAAGAAAGGTTTATAAAGACTAACTTACTTAGTTAGCGTGTACTAAGGTATGAAAAAGAGGAGGTGTGTTTGATTAATTTAAAATGGCAATGGGGCAATCATTTTTTTTGCAATATTTAGGTGATAATCCTAAAATAAGAATACTAGACTTTTTAATGGATAATTTTTCTCAAGACTTTTCTCTTCCGCAAATTGCCCAAGGAAGCAATGTTGCTTATACAACTTTAATTGATATTCTTCCAAAATTGCTCAAACAAGGAATAATAACAGAAACAAGAAAAATAGGAAAAAGCACATTATATAAAATAGATTTAGATAATCCCATAGCTAAGGCTTTATTCACAATAGATATGAAATTATCTGAAGCAGCAATTGAGAAAGTTTCTGCATAGGTCAATATAATAACTTTTAAAAACTTGTTGATTAATATATTGATTAATAACCTTAATTAATTAATATGAAAAGATTGACAAAAAACAGCCCTATAGTTTTGGTTGAATTGCCTCCTACTCAATTTGGGGTTTTAAATGGGGATATTGCTATTGATGAGTTTAGTAAGTTTAATTTGCCTGCAAGAGCAATTCATTCGCTTGCAGCAGTTCTAGAAGCAGATAATTGGAAAAATATAAGACTTATAAATCCTTTTTATCATGGGAAAAATGGAAAACTAACTGAAGAAAATTTTGACACAATCTATAATTCAGATTTTTTGCTTCTTTCTTCAATAACAAGAACTGCTTATCCAACAATGGAATTAGGCAGGAGATTTAAATTAAAAAAGCCAGAAGGAGTGTCTATTGCAGGAGGATTTGATGCTACATTTCGGCCAGAACATTGGAAGCCTTATGCTGACTTTGTTGTAAGAGGAGAGGCTGAAAAAATTCTTTTAAAATTAATGAACCAGATAATAGAAGATGGAGGTAGTTTAAAAGAAAGGGTTTTTGGACCAGAACCATTAATGAGTCCTGAAGAATTAAGTGAATTGCCTCATCCAATTTATGATAAGGCAACTAAAAAAGGGATTAGCGTTGCTGCAATTGAAACTTCAAGAGGCTGCACAAATAATTGTGTTTTTTGCAGTGTTGCAGAATTTTATAAAGGAAAATATAGGGTAAAATCAGATAATTGGGTTATAGAAGAGTTAAAAAGGACAAGAAATATAGGAATTTATAATTTTTTTACAGATGATAATATTGCTGCTTATTCAAACAGAACTATAAGAACACTTGAATCAGTTGTTGAAAATGGATTGCATAAAAAACCAGGCGTTGCACAACTTACAGTGAAGGCTGCAAAAAGTCCCGCCCTGTTAACTGCTTTAAAAAATGCAGGAATAAGGACCTTATGCGTGGGAATAGAATCAATTAATGATGCTTCTTTAAATAGTTTAGGAAAACCATATTCAGCAGATGAAAATATGGAAGCAGTAAAGACTTTTAGAGAATATGGTTTTTGGGTTCATGGGATGATGATTATTGGAGCAGATGGTGAAACCCCTAAATCAGCAAGAGAAACATTAGAATGGGCAAAAACAAACTTAGACAGTGTTCAGTTTTTTCCATTAATTCCTTTGCCAGGAGCCCTTTTGTATAAACAAATGGAAGAAAAGGGAAGAATTTTAACAAGTGATTATTCATTATATGATGGGCATCATGTAGTTATAAAGCCTGAAAATTTTACTCCTTATGAACTTCAAACAACAGTAATTAATATGTATAAAGACTTTTATTCTCCCATATCAACTTGGAAAAGATTAAAACATTCTCCTGATAAAAAATTAACTTTAGAGCTTTTAGTTTATACAAAATTATTTGGAGGAATTAGTAATGTTACCAAGTCTCCTCAAACAAAAAAACATTTAGAATTTCTTAAATCTGTTAGCTAAAATCAATTTAGTTAGTTAAAGGTGATTTAGTTAACCAAAGATAAGTATAAAAACTCTTATTTTTTTCTCATTTTACAATGAACCAAAAAGATGCTTTATTTATTATTGCAATGATTTTCCTTTTACTTGCTTGTTTTGCTATTTTAGGATATGTTGGAGCACAAAGAGTTGAAGCAGTAAACGGCAAATGTGAGATTGGTTTCTGGAAATTTTGCTGGCAATGGAGCAAGACGTTTGTTAGTGAACAGCATTTGCCTTAATTAATTGTTCTTAATTATTATCTATAACTGATTACTTTTTTATTTTTTTATACTCAAAATAAGAATAAATAAAAGGAATTATAGCTGCACTTAATGCAGGAACTAAAATAAACCAGATTAAATAATCTTCAAAAAATATTCCAATAAAAATTATTATCCCTGTAATTTTAAATAATTTTCCTCCTAATTCATGAGTTTTTTCCCAAACTTTATCATTGCTTAAGGTCCACGGAGTTCTTATTCCTATAAACCAATTTTTCTTTAATTTGTTCATAATAAATCCTATGTATACAAACAAAATTCCAATTGAAGGAATTATAAGTTTTGTCATGTTAAATCTATAACCTAAATTCCAAAAAATTATTAACAAGAAAATATATGATAGATATAATATAAAAATTAAGACAAACCAGTCATAATAATTTCTAAATTTTTCTATATTTTTCTTTAGAGGGTCTATTTTAGGTATTAAAAGAAATAATAAAAAGAGACCTAATGACATAAGGGGAATAAGAAATAATCCCCAAAAACGACTCATAGAGCCATTTGCTTGTCCTCCAGAATTCCAGTGAGTTGCAATTTTTTCAGGAAATATTTGATAATAATAAATACTAATTACAAAAGAAATAATAATTACTAAAAGGGTTATTGCTGTTATTTTTTTCATAAGTATTTTAAGGAAATAAGGTTTAAATATGTTTTTTATTATGGTAATTTTTAAAAACTCTAATCACTTGCTAATTTGAAAATGTCAAATGATGGGTATCGGTCAAATAAGTGGTTTCATGTAAAAGGTCTTTTAATAGCTGCTTTTATTGGTCTCTGTCTTCTTACTACCCCTTTTATCAAAACAAATCAAGATTTTGCAAAGATTTATTTAACAAAAGATAGGGAAGTTTCAGAGGCTTATTTAGCAGAAGGTGAAAAACCTCCAAAAAGAAAATGGAGAAGAAAACTAAAAGTTAAACATGGAGAGGATGTTTATCTAAGATTTCAGAGCCGTGACAAACAAGGGGTCAAGATAGGAAGATTTTATATTAAAGATATTAAAAATAGTGAAAGTTCTACAGATAAAGGAAAACCTTGGGGAGAAAAAACTTTCAAGCCGGGTGCTCAAGGTTATGAAACGTTTCTTAGTATAGAAAGATGTCTTGGAGGAAATAAACTTGGACCTGGACATTATGAGTTGAGATTAGAAACAGAAGACCCAAATAAAGGAGTAAATACAGGTTTAGCAAGATTAATTGTTGAATAGTTATCAATTAATTTTAAAAATCTTTTTTAAAAATAATATAAAAAACTTCATTTGAAATTTTTATTGTCTTGAATTTTAGGCTGTTTCTTTCTAGCATAAGTTCAAAACCTCTTCTTTTTGGAAGATTCATTGGTTTTCTGGAAAGTGTTGCTGTTGCAAAACTAGAAATAATAAATTTTGTTTTTTTAATTAAAATCTTGATTAATTGCTCGCTTATTTTTTTGTTTTTTGCATCTATTAAATCAATTAATTTAAACATAAAAATTATATCTGATTGTGGCAGGTTAGAAACCTTGGGAAGGTTTCTGATGTCAAGAATTGCTGCTTTTCCATTTAATCCTTGTGGTTTCATTATTTTAAAATACTTGTTTAAAAAATCAATATCTTCAACATCAATATCATAAGCATAATAAATTATTTTTTTTAAATTCATTAAAGGATAAGATAAAGGATTCATACCTGCTCCTAAGTCTATTATTATTTTTGGTTTTTTAGTTATTTTAAAAATCTGTTTATATAAATTTTGATAATTTAATAACCTCTCTTTTGTTGAGATAGTTATTGAGAGTAATTTTTTTTGAATTTCATACTCATTAGGCTTTTGTTTCAGTTCTTCTAAATATAAATCTCTTTTTTTTCTTTTTTTAGTTTGATAGCTTGAATAAATTCTATGAAGCTTAGCTCTAATTTCTTTTATTGCTTCTTTATCTATCTTAGAAATATTTGGATTTGACTTTAAATATGCTTTAATTTCATTTTTTACAATGTCATCTGAGATGGTTTTATATTTTTTATTTTGCTTTATTTTATTTAAAATTCTACTTATCATAAAAGAAATAAAGACAAAAGATTTATAAACCCTTTTTTTTATCATAGAATATCAAAACATATTAACATAAGAAAATAATAATGGCACCAGAAAAACCAGTATTGAATGTTGTTTTTGTTGGGCATGTAGACCATGGAAAATCTACAACTGTAGGCAGGCTTATGTATGATTCTGGAATCTTACCTGAACAAGAATTAAAAAAGCTTAGAGAAGAAGCTGCTAAACAAGGTAAAGCGGGTTTTGAATTTGCTTATGTTATGGATAGTATTAAAGAAGAAAGAGAAAGAGGAGTTACAATTGATCTTGCTTATAAAAAATTAATAACACCTAAGAGACAAATTACAATTATTGATGCTCCTGGACACAAGGACTTTGTAAAGAACATGATTACCGGAGCTAGTCAAGCAGATTGTGCATTCTTAACAATTGCAGCTAAAGCAGGTGTTCAGCCTCAAACGAAAGAACACTTATGGTTATTAAGAACAATGGGTGTTGCTCAAATTGCAGTTAATGTAAACAAGATGGACACTGTTGATTACAAGGAAGATGCTTTCAAAAAATGCAAGGATGCTGTTTCTGCATTATTAAAGGTTGTTGGAATTGACCCTGAAAAAACAGTATTTTTAGCAACAAGCGGTTTAATAGGGGATAATGTTTATAATAAATCAGAAAAAATGCCTTGGTATAAGGGACCAACTGTATGGGAACAATTAGATTTGTTTGAAGAACCTAAAAAACCTACAGACCTACCTATGAGGATGGCTATCCAAGATGTTTATGATATCACAGGGATTGGAACTGTTCCTGTTGGAAAAATTGAAACAGGAATCATGAAAGTTGGTCAAAAAGTTTTAGTTATTCCTGGAAGAAGTGGAACTGGAATTAAAGGAGAAGTTAAAACTATCGAAATGCACCATGAACAATTAAAAGAAGCTCCTGCTGGAGACAATGTTGGAGTAAACATCAAGGGTGTAGGGAAAAAAGATATAGCAAGAGGAGATGTTATTTGCGATGCAGCTAATCCTGCTACAATGGCTTCAGAATTTACAGCGCAAGTTGCTGTTATTGATCATCCAACTGTTGTTGCACCAGGATACACACCAGTATTCCATGTACACACTGCTCAAGTTCCCTGTCAATTAATAGAAATTATTCATAAAATTGATCCTGCAAATGGACAAGCAATGGAAGGCAAAGTAGACTTTCTTAAAAATGGTGATGTTGCTATGTGCAAATTCAAACCAATGGGAAATTTGGTAA
>CAZQKV010000034.1:0-7883 GCA_964593995.1 Candidatus Woesearchaeota archaeon | reverse complement strand
ATGGCAAAAATAGATGAAACTGCTTCTTTTCTTAAAAATAAAATTACTTCTTTTTTTGTAAAACCTCATGTGCCCTTTCCTAAATCAGAAGAAATTTACCAGCATTTAAAAAAAATATTATCAGACCAAGGAGATTATGAAATATTATTCAGAGCAAAAGTCTGGGTAGAAGCAGATTTTTGGAGAGAATTTTATGCTCACTTAAAAACAAAGCATCCCAAGGAATTAGAAAATATGGCTCTTCAATTTGACAATAATATGAGGGGAATAGACTTATCTTTTATAAAAGGAAAGAATATTATACAAAGAGTAAAAGAAATTGTAGGACCCACCTTATTTAAAGATAATTCTCCAGACACAATAAGAGGAAAATTTGGCCCTTATACGCTTCCAAACACTTTGGTTCATGCATCAAGTGTTGAAGAAGTTGCACAAGACATAAGAGTATTAAATAAGTATTTTCATGAATATATTCCAATTAATATAAATTTATAAGGCAACTAAATTAAAATTAAATATGGAAGGAAAAAAAGTGGGCGCAGGTGTTGTCATAATGCTTCTTAAAGACAATAAGATTCTTTTAGGAAAAAGAAATGAAAACCCTGAAAAAGCTTCTTCTTTATTAAGCGGGCAAGGAACTTGGACAATGCCAGGAGGAAAACTAGATTTTGGAGAAGATTTTGAAGAAGCTGCAAAAAGAGAAGTTTTTGAAGAAACAGGAATAAAAATAAACAAATTAAAAGTCATTTGTGTAAATAATGATAAAACAGATTCTGCTCACTTCGTTACAATTGGTCTTCTTTCATATGATTTTGAAGGACAGCCACACATAAAAGAGCCAGAAGAAATAACAGAATGGAGATGGTTTGATCTTGATGATTTACCAGAGCCCTTATATCAACCAAGCAAAAATGTAATAGAAAATTATAAAGAAGGAAATTTTTACAAAAGGCCTGAAAAAAAATTAACATTACAAAACTATCAAAAAGAATGTCTTAGAACAGTAAAAGAATTTGAAAATGAAACAAGAAAAATCCTAACATGGGGATTAGGAGTTGCAGGAGAAGCAGGAGATATCGCAGGATGCATTAAAAAAACATTTATCCATAAAAATGATGTAACGTCTGGAATAAGGGAAAACATAGGAGATACTATGTGGTACTTAGCTAACATATGCAATTTCTTTAATTGGAACCTCCAAGAGATAATACAAGAAAACATAGATAAATTATTAGAAAGATATCCAAAAGGATTCACATATCACGATGCTAAAAGAGGATGGAAAGACTGGAATGAGGAAAAAGATAATCAGCCAGATGATTTAGATGGAAGTGATTTAAAGGAAGATGAAGAATATGATTATAAAATCAATGATTATGAAGGCATAGATGATGAAGATGACGATGAAGAGGATGATAATTATGAAAGTGATAAAGATAAAGAAACATTTGAAGGAGGCTTTACTCTTCATCAATAGATTCTGCTTTTTTATCAATAATTAAAATACTTGCTATTTCCTTAGGAATATTTGCAACATCTCCTTTTTTAAATGGGCCAAGACTCTTGCCTTCTAAATCCAAAAATTCATCAGTATCTTCAACAAAAACAATCATTTTATTTTTTATTGCATCTTCAGCCTCTTCACCAACTCCTTTTAAAATCTCACTGATTTTCTTGTCTCCTTTTTCTAAAGACCTCATTATACTGTCAAAAATCTCTTTTTCAACTGCAAGCATGTTTTCAAAATCTCTTTTGCTAATCCCAGTTTCAGCAGCTACAAAAGCAAGCTCTAAAATCTTCTTTTTTCTCCTTAACATCAATTCCTTAAAAATAGCTATTGAGTTTTCAAACTGTCTTTTTGTCTTTAAAAGAGTGTCAGAAAAATCATCCTCATCCTTATTTGCAATCTCTTTTTTATCCTTAAGATATTCTGCAACTTCTTTAATAAATTTCTTAGGAATCGGCTGTAATTGCTCTGAATATCTCTCTTTTCTCAATGCATCGTATAATTCATTGTAGGTTATCATTCTCAAGCAGATTTAAAAATTAAGGTTCATTTATAACCTTTGTTATACTAAGAAATCACAAATACATTAAACTTTTAAGCCCCTACTAACTAAAACAAATATGGAAATAAAATTCACTGCAGGAAACCCACGATTAGCACTAGATTTTATAAAAAACCTAAAACCAGAAGATAATCTAGCCCTCTTAACTCATGTTGATTTTGACGGCATAACTTGCGCAAAAATAATGAAAAAAATAATTAATCCAAAAATAATTAAATTCTTATCATACTCTCAATTACGAGAACCAATAGTAAAAGAACTAAAAGACAAACAAATAAATAAAATAATTTTAACAGACCTTTCACTAGATTTTCCAGAATTTTTAATGGGATTAGAAAAATTTTCTGAAATTCTCATCATTGACCACCACCAATTTAGAAAAGACCTAAACTCTGAAAAAACTTCCTTTACTAACGCTCAGGGCTATACTGCTGCTTTTATATGTTATTCAATATTTTCAGAAATCCAAAATTTAGAAAGCTTGGATTGGATGATTGCACTAGCTTGTTTATCAGACTGGATGATAGGAAAAAACAAAACTTGGATTGAAAAAATATACAAAAAATATAATGAGCCTTTTAATCCTGAAAACTTTCAGCAAGGAAGATTCTGGGATCTCACTCTAATAATTGCTGATGCATTAATTTATTTTAGAGGAAACACAATACAAGCTTACAATCAAATAGGAGAAAAACCTTTTGAAATTGGAGATTTAGAAAAATATGCAGAGATTATTAAAAAAGAAATTCAAAAAAATGTGGAAATGTTTGAAAAACAAAAACAGCCAATTAAAAACGGATGGTTTTATGAAATTGATTCCCCTTATGATATAAGCTCTAGATTTGCATCACAAATAAGTTCAGAGCATAAAAATAAAACATATGTCGTTGCAGTTAAGGAAGGAAAAGCTTACAAAGTATCTGCAAGACAACAAGATAAAAAAGGCAACATGGCAGTTTTATTACAAAACACAACTAAGGGATTTGAAAGCCAGGATGCTGGAGGCCATCTTGCAGCAGCAGGATGCAATGTAGAAGAAAAAGATTATGAACAATTTAAAAAAAGATTAAAACAAACTAAAAATTAACTATCAACTACTTATTAAACAATTTACCCAACTACTTATTTAACTTAGTTTTTTTCATAAAATTCTTGCCATACATTTTTCCTAATTTTCCTTTCCTAGACTCTCTTTCAGTAAAAGCTCTTGTTTGGTCTTTTCCATCACCATAAACTAAAACAGGAACAGGATGAGCACTGTGTCTTTTTAATTTACAAGGAGTTGAATGATCGCATGTAACAACAACTTTAATATCCTTATCTTTTATAAATTTCCTTAAAAACTTAAAAAACTTTTTATCAATAATCTCCAGCATGTTCTTTTTTTCAAAAGGCTTGTTATCATGCCCGGGAACATCTGTTTCTTTAAACTGAATATAACACCCAGAATGAAAACTATGCTGTTTTTTTATTGTCTTAATTGCAAACTTAATTGTCTGATTTAGTCCTTTATAATAATTTTTATAAGAGTCTATACCTGTTAAATCAGGATAAGGAAAAGAAAAAATCTTCATTCCAGCAAGCTTGCTTATCCCAATTTCAAGAGGCAGGGGATTTATGGACATCCAGCTTCTGTATTTTTTAATTTTAGGAAGTTCAATACCGCCGCCTCTTGTAAAAATAAAATTAGCAGGAAGCAAACCTCTCCTTATTCTCTCTTTATTAACTGGGTGATGATTTAAAATCAAAAAAGCTTGAGTTAAAAAATTATTTAAAAGCAAAGCAGAATATTCTGAATCATCTTTTCCATCTAAAGATTGTGCAAACTTAAATACATTAGTTTCTCCAGGACTCCACTCAGGATCTATTGTTGTTATTTTATCTGAAAAACCTCCTCTAAATATTAAAACACCTCTGTGCTGTATTGTGCTTTTAAAATAAAACTTACAAGGTATTTTTACCCTATTATCTAATGCTCTCATTAAAACTGCTGCTTCTTTGCTTGATAAAGTTCTTCCAGCCCTTCTATCAACAACTATCTTGCTTTTCAAATCTTTAATTGTCCCAAAATTAGTTCTTAAAGCAAGGTCTCCTTTTTTTAATTTAAGGCCCGCACCAATTGCTTCATAAACCCCTCTTTTGCACTTTTTAGGATTATTCCCAAATATGCTAATCAAAGAATTATCAGAACCTGGCCTTGTTTTTTCATCAATAGGATACATATAACCCATTTTCCCATTTTCAGCAAAATAATCTAAATTAGGAGTTTTTGCAGCTTCTAAAGCAGTTTTATTTCCAAGAGCAGGATGGGGTAACCCAGACGCTCCATCAAGTACAATTAATATTTTTTTCATCTAAAATATTTTGCTTAAAGATTTTGTAAATCTTTACCTCTTTTATAAAAAAATCACACAATTAGATTATAAAAGATTAACTATTTCTCAAATAAATATAAATACCACACAACCCAGCTCACTCATTAATCTTAAAAACCCTTTATTCTTATGAAAATCATGTTCGGAAAATTAAAAGATAAGTTAAAAGGATGGTTTAAAAAATCTAAACAAACCATTGAAGAAACTGCAGAAAAGCAGGAAATAGAAGAAGTTATAGAAGAAGAAAAAACTGCAGAAGAAATTGAAGAGGCAGTTAAAAAACCAGAAAAAGAAGAAAAAGAAATTAAAAAACCAAAAAGAAAAAAAGAAGAAAAAGAAGTTGAAGAAAAGCCAGAAGTAGAAGAAGTTGAAAAAAAAGATGCTGCAGAAATACTGGCTGAAAAAACTCCTGAACAAGTAAAAGAAATAACAGAAGAAAAACCAGAAGAAACACATGAAGATGTTGAACAAAGAATTGAAGAAGTAAAAGAAGAAGCAATTGAAGAAGCAGAAAAAGCAGACAAACTAATTGAAGAAACCAAGAAAAAGAAAATCCCAGAGGCTCCATTAGAATATGATATTGCAAAACATAAGTACGAACCAAGTTTAGATGAAATACAAGAAGAAGCACAAGTAATGGTTACTGAACCAGAACTTAAACCAGAAAAAGCTGAAGTTGAAGAAGCTGAAGAAATAACAGCAGAAGAACCAGAACCACAAACAAAAGAAGAACCAGAAAAAAAAGGATTTTTTGCAAAATTAAAATCTAAGTTCTCTTATAAGATAACTGAACAAGAATTTAATAATATTTTTAATGATTTAGAAATGTTATTATTAGAAAACAATGTTGCACTAGAGGTTGTGGAAGATATTAAAAAAAGCTTGTCAGAAAATTTAATTGGAAAACAAATAAAGCAAGCAGAACTTGAAAATGAAATCAAAGAAGAACTTAAAAAAACTTTAAATGAAATACTTATTGAACCAGACGACCCTCTTGAAATAATTAAAGAAACTAAAAAAAGTGAAAAAAGGCCTTTTATTATCTTATTTTTTGGGATTAATGGAAGTGGAAAAACAACAAGCATTGCAAAACTTGCTAATCTTCTTCAAAAAAATAAACTCTCAGTTGTTCTGGCTGCAGCAGACACTTTTAGAGCAGCTTCAATTGAGCAGATTTCAGAACATGCAAAAAAACTAAAAGCTCAGTTAATAAAACATGATTATGGAGCAGACCCGAGCGCAGTTGGTTTTGATGCAATAAAATATGCAAAAAATCATAAAATTGATGTTGTTTTAATAGATACTGCAGGAAGAATGCACACTAAAACAAACTTATTACATGAAATGGAAAAAATCTGCAGAGTAACTAACCCTGATTTAAAAATATTTGTTGCAGAATCAATTGCAGGAAATGATGCAACAGAACAATCAAAAACTTTTAATGACATGGTAGAGATTGACGGCTCAATACTAAGCAAGGTTGACATTGATGAAAAAGGCGGAACAATAATATCTGTCAGCCATGCAACTCACAAACCTATTTTTTATCTTGGAACAGGCCAACAATATAAAGATTTGCAACTTTTCAATAAACAAGATTTTATTGATAAGTTGGGGTTATAAATTTTGACTTTTTAAAATGGAAATTTACAAAGGATTTTATTATTTTAGAAAACATAATGGAAAAATCAAAAAAGCGGATTATTTCAAAAAACGTAAGCAAGGCACGCTTATCAAAGTAGTTGGAGGCGGAGAAGGACTTTCTTTTCATATTCTAGTAAATAAAAAAGACTCATTAAGACATCAAATAGAAACAGTTCTTCATGAATTTGGCCATTTAGGTATTGAATATCAATACATTATAGAAGCTTCAATGAAAGAAAATTCTCCTTTTAATCTCTCAGAATTAGAAACAAGAATAAATAAAAGTGTTAAAAAATTTTATCTTAGAAATCCTCCTTTAATTAAATGGATTGTACAAAGATTAGCAAGCCAAACCCCCCTACCACAAAAAACCATATAAACCCTTAATTTTTAGTTAAATTAAATTAAATAACAAAAACTATCTTAGGAAAGGTGACTTGTTAGGAAAACCTAGGTTTTCATACGATGTTAAACAAACTATCTTCAGCATTAAAAAAAGGATTTGACAAAATAGCAGGAGCTGTGTTTGTAGATAAAAAAACAATATAAGCTGTTGTAAAAGACCTTCAAAGAGCTTTGATTCAAGCAGATGTTAATGTTCATCTTGTAAAAGAAATAGGAGATAAAATAAAAAAAGAAGCTGAAAATGAGAAAATCAAAGGAATTGAAAGAAAAGAGCATTTAACCAAAGTTCTTCATGATGAAATACTTAATCTTTTAGGAGGAGAAAAACATGAATTAAAGATTGAAAAAGGAAAGCAAACTAAAATCATGTTACTAGGATTATATGGTGCAGGAAAAACAACAACAGCAGGAAAAATCGCAGCATATTATTCAAAAAGAGGATATAAAGTTGCAATGCTTGGACTAGATGTTCATAGGCCAGCTGCTCCAGAACAATTAGAACAAATAGGGAAAAAAGTTAAAATCACTACATTTATAGATAAAACAGAAAAATCTGCAATTAAAATATATAAAAAATTTGAAAAAGAATTAAAAAAATTTGATTTAATTATAATTGACACTGCAGGCAGGCATTCTTTAGACAAAGAACTTGTAAATGAAATAACAGAACTAGGCAAGAAAATTAACCCAGAACATACTTTATTAACAATCCAGGCAGATATTGGGCAAGCTGCAAAAAACCAAGCTTCTGAATTTCAAAAAGCATGCAATATTAATGGAGTTATAATTACAAGAATGGATTCTACTGCAAAAGCAGGAGGCGCCCTAACAGCTTGCAATGAAACAAATGCTCCGGTCTTTTTCATAGGAACTGGAGAAAAAATGAATGAATTTGAAACTTTTAATCCCCAATCATTTATATCACGTCTTCTTGGCTTAGGAGATTTAGAAGGATTATTAGAAAAAGTCCAGTCTGCAGTTGATGAAAAATCACAAAAAAAATTAAAAACAAGAATTGAGCAAGGGAAATTTAATTTAAGAGATTTTCAAACTCAATTAAAATCAATGTCAGGAATGGGAAGCTTAGCAAAAATCGCAGAAATGATTCCTGGGATAGGAAAAGCAAAAATACCAGATAATTTAATGGGAACTCAAGAAGAAAAAATGAAAAAATGGCAATTCATAATAGACAGCATGACTCAGGAAGAAATAAACAATCCTGAAATAATTGAAAAACAAACAACAAGATTAGGAAGAATTGCAAAAGGCTCTGGAACAACAACAACAGAAATAAGACAATTATTAAAGCAATATAAAATATTAAAAGAATTATCACAAGGAGCAGGTGATTTAAGCAACATTGACCCTAGTCAAGGACTTAATCAAAAAC
>CAZQKV010000033.1:0-7929 GCA_964593995.1 Candidatus Woesearchaeota archaeon | reverse complement strand
TTTAGCCAATCAATATATTCTTATAAATTTTCTGTATCCTTGCATTTTTTTTCAACTTCTCTTTGTGCGTACATCATCTCTACTTGTAATTCCTCTATACCCCCTTCTAAATAACAAAAAGCGGTTTGCAAATCAATTACTTTTTCATCTAAACCTTGTCCTTGCTTTACTAATTTATGATAATCTCTTACTTTTCTAAAATTAATAATAGGATGTCTAAAAAGTTTGTATACTTGTTTGAGATCCTCTTTGAGTTTGCTAAAATCCATATTAAAAAATAACAATTTTTATTGCATTTAAACATTTATATACTATAATTATCTCATAAAACAATGGACACTAAAGAACTAGATAATTATAAGAAAGCTGGAGAAATAGCAATTAAAATCAGAGAATATGCTAAGCAATTAAATAAACCAAACATGCCGCTGCTTGAAATAGCAAGAAAAATTCATAAAAAAATTTCAGAATTAAAGGCTCTTCCTGCATTTCCAGTTAATCTTTCTATTGATGATATTGCGGCACACTATCACCCAACAGCAGAAGATGAAACACTTGCAACAGGACTATTAAAAGTAGATATTGGTATTCAAATAAACGGATATATTGCAGACACTGCATTCTCAATAGATTTAACAGAAGATAACAAACATAAAGAACTTATAAAAGCAAATGAACTTGCACTGGACAAGGCCTTATCTATCTTAAAAGAAAATCCAAGCTTAAATGATATTGGAAAAACAATACAAGAAACAATTGAATCAAAAGGATTTTCTCCTATTGTAAATTTATCAGGGCACGGTCTTGCTCAATATGAAGTTCATGCTTCCCCAACAATCCCAAATTATGCAAATGGAAATGAGAAAAAATTTGAAAACAAAGCATATGCAATTGAACCATTTGCAACAACAGGAGAAGGAAAAATATATGAAGGCCCTGGCAGCAATATTTATGCAATTAGGCAGTTAAAAAACACTAGAAGCATGACAGGAAGAAAAATCTTAGATTATATATGGGGAAAATACCAAACCCTTCCTTTTTCTTTAAGAGAAATTCAAGAAAAATTTGGAAACATAGCAAGATTAGCAATAAGGCAGATGATTAATGAAAATATTATACATGAATTTTCACAATTAATTGAAAAATCACATAAGCCAGTCAGTCAAGCAGAACATACTTTTATCAAAACACCAAAAGACATTATAATTACAACAAAATAACCAAAAAATAAAAAAACTACATAAATAAGCAAAAACAGCATAAAAAATCAGTTTTCGATACTTTTATTAATGCTTTTTTCATAATAATTTAATGAAAAAAAGAGTGTTTACAGTAATATTATTAGCATTTTTCATCCTAGTATCTTCTAGCTTGCTAATTCCAACTATCTCAGCTTCTGACTCTGATTCTATTGAAGATCAATTAAAAAAACTAACGCATTATGCTGAAGAATATGAATCAGGAAACATAAATTTTATTCAACTTCTTGTTTATCAGTCTGCTGTAAGAGAAAAAATCCAAGAAATAGTGGGAGTTGTTAGTAAAGAAGAAGGTGGAATTTTAAATGAAGAACAAATAAGAAACGCATTAGGTGAACCAAATGAAGAAACAAGATGGGTATGGGTTGAAAAAGAAGACCATGATAAAAAATTAGACCGCTATGTGCCGATATGGAAAAAGGTAGTTTTTGATGGTAAAAAAATACAAATACGTCTTTCTGCTCATCCATCAATTTTCAAGAAAAATAATGAAGAAAATTTAATTTATAGATTGAATTTTGAAAGTGAATTTAAAAAACCAGAGGACCAGCTGGATATTAAAGGGAAAATAAATGAAATCAAAGAATTAGCTGAAAAGTTTAATGATAACCCTAATTCAAAAAATGCTAACCTTCTAGCTAAAAAAAGTGTAAATGCTGAAAAAACATTTGAACCTTATTTAAAGCAAAATCATGAAAAATGTGAAAACATAATGATGAGTATTTTTGGTTCTGAAAACCAGAGAGAAGAACAAAAAACAATTGTCCAAGAAATTGATTTTTATTCGGAAGATAATTTTGAAGCAATTGCAAGATTAGAAATGTGTGATGATTGTGAATGGCATTGGATAAACCTTGACATATGGATTGATAGCAGAGGGAGAGGATTCGAAAAAATAAAAGAACAAGAACAAAAAGAAGAAAATTTTGAAGATACAGAAAGGAAAAGAGAAGAATTCAGAAATCTTGTATGGGGATTATATGAAATAAAAATTAAAGAATTATTAAAAGAAATTAAAAAATCCCTAAAACAAGAAGACTTTGGAAAAGCTTTTACTCAAAGAAGCGAGCTTCAAAGATTAACTGAGGCTTGGAATGAAAAAGCAAATAATATTTGGGAAGAAGTTGAAGAAATTCTTGGACCAGAAAGAAAAAAAGGTGAAGAAGAAGAAAGAAGATGCCGGGAAGCAGGAAGAGAAAATTGCCGTTTTGATTGGGATGAATTTGACATAAAAAGAAGATTAATGGAAATGGAAATGAGAGAAGAAAACTATAATAAAAGAAAAGATTTTTACTTAAATTATTTTGCAGATTATAATAAAAAAGATTTTTATTTTGAACAAAAAGAATGGGAAAAAAGACTTGTTCAAACATTCAGAATAGGTGGAGGGGAACAATGTGAAAATGAAAAAGATGATGATAATGACGGAGATATTGATTGTGCAGATTCTCAATGCCAAGGCCAAAGGTGCGGATATGCCGAAATTGAAGTAAGATCTTATGAAGGGGAAATAAAAGAAGATACAGAAGATACAAATATTGAACCAATCCCAATTAATATAACTTCTGATTCTGATGGGAGTGCGGAGGGCGAAGAACCTACTGAACCAATAAAATCAAATAATACTTTTATTAATGAAATTTCTAGTATAACAGGACAGGTCACTGCTGAAGAGATTTTAGAAAGAAGGACTTCAACAAGTAATGAAAGCAATGGAAATAACAATGAAGAGGGGGTTAATGAAAGTGATGGAAATAATAATGAAGAAAGATCCGAAACAAGAACTAAAACCGTTCCTATGTACTGTATTGACCAAATCTGCCAGGTAAGAGATGAAGATTGGGTAGAAAAAGGACCTGTTTGTGATGGAATTTGTGATGATAATGACCTTTGTGAAAAAGATTGTATAAAATGCCCAGAACTGCCAGAAATAAAATGTGAACAAGGAACCAGACCAAAGTTTACAAGATATGATAAAAACAAATGCCCAGTTGAACAAGAATGTGTAAGGGACACAAAAGAAAAAGAATTTTGTAATAATACTAAAGATTGCATTCAACCACAATGTGGAGTAGCTGAATGTGTCAGATTGAAGCCAGGAGATGAGAAAGGGACATGCAAATTAACTGAATTAAAAGAATGTGAAGAAGCAGAATGTACAGATGGTGATGAAAGAAAAGCAATGTGCGGCGAAGATACAATTATAATTTCAATGTGTGAATTAGGGAACTGGATACAAACAGAAACTAAATGCGAAAAAGAAGTACAGAAAATTGAAGAAAAAGATAAAGAAAAAGAGTGTGGAAATATAGGAGATTGCAAGGAAAATGAAGTATGTAGTTTATTTCAATGTGTTCCGATTATAGAAACTGAGGAAGATGAAGAAGAGGAAGAAGAAAAAGAGTGTTCTGAAGATTATGATTGTGAAGATAGTAACCAGTGTACAAATGATTTTTGTATTAATGGAAACTGTATTCATAAAGAAAGTGAAGAATGCAAAAAGCCAGAAGAATATGAAGATCTAATAGAATTAGCAACAGAAAAACCTATGCAAGAAGGTGAAGAAAAGCCAGATGAAGAAGGTGAAGAAAAAATAATTGAGGGTGGAAAAGAACAAATTCGTGAAGAACCTAAAGAGCCAGAAGTAACAGGAAATATTATATTTAAAGCAATAGGAGGAGTTTTAAAAAACATAGGAATAACCGGGCAAGTAACAGAAGATGAAACTGAGCCAAAAGAAGACACAGAACCAGAATATCCATCACCACCAAAATCAGAAGAACCTCCACAAGAAGATTATAATGAAGATGATAATTGGGAAGATGAAGAACGTGAAAGAAGAGAAGATGAACAAAGAGATAGAGAAAGACAAGAAAGAAAAGAAAGAATAGCTCGTTGTAAAGAAGAAAGTGAAAAACAATGTGAAGAAAGATATGTAGAAAAATGTGTTGGACCTTGTTTTTGGAATACTAAATGTGATGATGAAGATTGTTTAAGAGAAACAAGAGACCAATGTAGAGAATCTTGCAGAGAAGATAATGAAGATGAAATAAAGGAGTGTAGAGAAGACTGTTCTGTAACATGTGACCAAGACAAATGGTGTGAAATAGATTGGGGGGACAACACATGGGAAGAAGAAAAAGGAGTTTTTGGAGTCGGAGGATCATGCAGAAAATCTCAAGGAAGAGAAGAAGCATTCATCTGGTTTAATGGATGGGGAGACCCTTTTGAAATAATACAACCTCTAAAAAACAAATATTATGAAACAGGAGAAGATGAATGGTGCAAAAATGATTTAGAAAATTATATAAGACAAAGAAAAGAATTTGAAAAAGGATTTAATCAAGAATTTATTGAATGGTTTTTTGAAAAATATATGGCTAACTCTGCAGAAGATTGGGAACAGCACATATCAGGAATTTTTGAAATTTACTGGAGAAATGTTGATAACCAAAGGCAAATAGCTGAAAGAATGAATTGTCTAGGAATAAATGACATTGAAAAAGTAATGACACTTAAACTAATAAATTTAAGTTATGATACAGAATATGGAAGTGTCGAATATTGGGAAGAACTAACAACAGTTAAAACAGACAAAATATTTGGAGATTTTGGAAAAAAAGAAGGAGAGAGAAAAGAAATGACAATTATCACACCATATATGAAAATATGGATATTTCCTCCAAAAGAATTTATAATCAGAGAAATGAAAAAATCAATGGAAGAAGGGGAGCTTCCTGGATCACCTGAGCAAAAAATGGAAAGAGAAAATGAAGATGGATTAACAGAAGAAGAAGAAGAAAGAATAAAACAAGATAAAAAATTTATGAAAAAAGTAAAAAAAGCAGCAGAAAAATATGGTGGAAACTTTGAGGTAGTAGTACAGCTTAAAGATTATGAAACAGAGGAAATAGTTTTCAATATTTTTGCTCAAGTAAATGAAGAAGATATATTAGAATTTAAGCCAATTCCTCCAGAAGAAGTTTCAAATTATGATGCAAAAGTTACAATAGACTTTGAAAATATTTATGAATTAATCCACATTAGTGAAACAGATATGAAAGGGGCACAAATAGAATCCCCTCCATGGGTAGAAAGAAAAAAGAAAACAGGGGAAACAATAAAAGATATAACAAACGGATTCAAAATGTTTTTTAAAGTAAGGAAAATAATAAGTTCTGCAGAATATGAGCCAAAAAACACTAAAAAAGATGTGCAGTCAATATTCTTAAGTTTTATAATTATGATGGGTAAAAACGATGACAGGGGACCTCCTGATGAAGGAGAACTATCTGAAGAAGAATTAGTAGAATTAGAAAAAATAAAAGAAAATGTTTGGGAATCAAAAGAAACAATTACAGGAGAAGTAATTGGTGTTTGAAATTATTCAATTTAAAAATTAACTAATTTAAATTATTCTCTAAAACTTTCAAATTTTTATTAAATCTTCTTGTTGCAAAGTGTTCTGCTGCTAATACCCCTAAGTCCCTACAGCAAAACCATAAAGTGGAATAGGTATGTGTGGCTTTACAATCATGGGACTAGCATTAATTAGTAATGAGCAACCCCACATTGCAAGTTCATGAAGAGCATTTTCAGTTTTTGGAAGAAACAAGTACCTCACTCCAACAATAGGAGCAAGAGTTCCAATAATTGCGCCTCCATAAATATAAAGCCCTTTCCTTAGCATCATATCTCATGCTTTTTAAAGTTTTCTCATCAACCTAAATATTCTGCAGGCTTTTCTAAAGCTGCTTTAGCGCTTCTTAAATATTCTGTTTCAATTCTCCTATACTTATCAATATCAGATTTTGTAACACTTGCCCCAACTTTTTTCATAGCTTCTGTAAAATGTTTCATTTTAACTTCCTTGCTATCAATATCTTCTCTTAAAGCAAGCATTGCAGCCTCTCTAACCATTGATTCAATATCTGCACCAACGTAACCATCTATCTGGTCTACTATTTTATTTAAACTAACATCTTTCGCTAAAGGCATGTTTTTAGTATGAATCTTTAAAATCTGCAATCTTCCTTCAGCTGTTGGAGTAGGGCTTAATAAAATCCTATCAAATCTTCCCGGTCTTAATAAAGCAGAATCTAACATATCGGGCCTATTTGCCGCACCAATTACAATTACATTAGATAAATCTTCAATACCATCCATTTCAGCTAATAATTGATTTAAAACTCTTTCAGTAACTTTTTGCCCGTGCTCAAGGCCCCTCTTGCCTGCTAATGAATCAATTTCATCAAAAAAGATAATACAAGGACTAACTTGTCTTGCTCTCTCAAATATTTTCCTTACACCTTCTTCTGATTTTCCAACCCACATTGATAATAAAGAAGGACCTTTTACTTGAATAAAATTAGCTTCACTCTCTTTTGCAACTGCCTTAGCTAATAAAGTTTTTCCTGTTCCAGGAGGCCCGTATAATAAAATCCCTTTTGGCGGCCTTATTCCCAACCTTTTGAATGATTGAGGATATTTTAAAGGCCATTCAACAGCTTCTTTTAATTCTCTTTTAACATTATCCAAGCCTCCAACATCATTCCACCCAATATTAGGAGTTTCAACTAAAACCTCTCTCATTGCACTTGGCCTTACAACTTTCAAGGCATCCTCAAAATCTTTTTTATTTACTACTAATTCTCTTAAAACTTCCTCAGGTATTGGTTCATCTTCTTTTAATTCAAATTTTGGTAACAATCTTCTTAAAACAACCATTGCAGCTTCTTTTGCTAAAGCACTTATATCTGCACCAACAAAACCATGAGTAATTCCTGATAAAAAATCTAAATCAACGTCTCTCTTTAAAGGCATATTTCTAGTATGAATTTTCAAAATCTGCAATCTTCCTTTTTTATCTGGAGCACGAAGTTCAAGTTCTCTATCAAATCTTCCAGGCCTTCTTAATGCAGGATCAACTGAATTAGGCCTATTAGTTGCACCGATAACAACTACCTTTCCTCTTGCATTCAAACCATCCATCATAGTTAATAATTGACTTACTACTCTTCTCTCAACTTCTCCAGTTACATCCTCTCTTTTTGGAGCAATTGCATCAATCTCATCAATAAAAACAATTGAAGGAGAGTTTTTTTCAGCTTCTTCAAATATAGATCTCACTTTTTTCTCAGATTCTCCATAAAACTTGCTCATAATCTCTGGCCCATTAAGCAAGATAAAATTTGCTTCAGACTCGTTAGCAACTGCTTTAGCTAATAAAGTCTTCCCAGTTCCAGGAGGACCATGCAATAAAACCCCTTTTGGAGGGTCTATTCCTAATCTTTCAAAAATCTCAGGATGCTTTAATGGAACTTCAACCATTTCTCTAATTTTCTTAACTTCCTCTGTTAAACCACCAATATCTTCATAAGTTACTTGAGGAATTAATTCTTCTGAAACTTCAACAGCCTTGCTGCTCAAAACAACATCAGTATTTTCAGTAATTATACACGCTTGATTAGGGTTTGTATTAACAATAACAAATCTTATTTGCTGCATATTGCCACCTAAACTTCCAAAACCCATTCCCCCAAACATTTCATTTAAATTTCCAAAAATATCATCCATACCAAAATCATCTCCCATTAAATCCCTTCTTCTTTTAACACCTCCAAGAACAACAATATCTCCTTTAATAACAGACCTTCCTAATAAACCTGGT
>CAZQKV010000032.1:0-7937 GCA_964593995.1 Candidatus Woesearchaeota archaeon | reverse complement strand
TCTCCTTATAGTATTTCTGCTGCAGTGGCAATGACTTATGAAGGTGCAAAAGCCCAAACAGCAGAAGAAATGAAAGAAGTTTTTCATTTTTCAGAGACTAATATATTAAGACCAAATTTTGCATCTATTTACAATGAGCTTAATAAAAAAGATAAAAAATATCAATTAAGCACAGGCAATGCTTTGTGGGCTCAAAAAGATTATGAATTTCTTCAAGAATATCTTACTACAGTAGAAGAATATTATGGTGGAAAAGCAGCAAATATTGATTTTGTTGAAGAAACAGAAAAATCAAGACAAACAATTAATACTTTTATAGAAGAACAGACAAATAATAAAATAAAAGATTTAATTCCTCCTGGGGTTCTCAACCCTTTAACACGCCTTGTTCTTACTAATGCAATTTATTTTAAAGGAACTTGGGAATGGGAATTTGATAAAGGAGACACAAAAGATAGGGATTTTAAAATAACACAAGACAATGTTGTTAAAGTTCCTATGATGTATATGGATAATGATAAAGCAAAGTTTAATTATGCTGACATAGGAGAATTACAGATTTTAGAACTTCCATATAAAGGCGATGACATTTCTATGCTAGTTTTATTGCCAAAACAAGGAGAAGATTATGATTTTGAAACAGGTGAAATGATTACATCTAATTATAATCTTGAAGATATTGAATTAACATTAGAAAACCTTAATGCATGGAAATCTAAAATGCAAGAAACAAAATTAGATGCAATTTATATGCCTAAATTTGAATTTGATACAAAATATGGTTTAAATGAAGCTCTTATAGCTTTGGGAATGCCAACTGCTTTTGATGTTATGAAAGCTGATTTTTCAGGAATGGATGGAACACAAGATCTTTTTATTAGCAAAGTAATTCATCAAGCTTATGTTAAAGTTGATGAAAAAGGAACAGAAGCAGCAGCAGCGACAGCTGTTATAATGGATCTAAAGTCTGCAGGCCCGAGAAATACTTTTAATGCAGACCATCCATTTATATTTATTATACAAGAAAAACAAACAGGCAACATCTTGTTTTTAGGAAAAGTTGTTGATCCTAGGTAAAGTAAAATAACAATACTTTTAAACCTAATGTTTATGTAAAATTATGGGATTTATGCATGTTTTAAATAAAATTGAATCTTCTAAAGTTTTTAAAAACTTTAAAGAAAAAAACCCAGATGCAGAATTATGTGCAGGATTTTTTGTTTTAGATTTTATAAGCAAAGACACTAAGCAAACCCTTGATTATAAGCTTGAGCAAGGAAAAAAAGTTTTTACTTTTTCTTTAGAAGGAGAAGACATAACAGTAAGAGAAGATGAATTAGTTGATGCCCCTGAAAAACATAAATTAAAAAAAATCAAGCCATCTGTTAATGTTGAAGTTGAAGAATTAAAATCAATTGCAGGAACAAAAAAACTTGATGAAGGCCTCGCATCTCAAATGCATAAAATAATTGCTGTTTTGCAGATTTATGAGCATGAAGGAGAAGAAAAACAAGTATGGAACCTGACTTGCATGTTAGAAGGATTGCAAATCTTGCATATTTTAATTGATTCTGATTCAGGAGACATAATCAAGTTTGAAAAAAAATCAATGATGGATTTTATAAAAAAGCAGTAAAAGCAATAGGTATTAAAATACATTAAAAAAATAAATCAGAAGATTTTTTAAACAAACTACTCTTATATTTTATATAAAAAGGTAATAATAAAATGACAGAAATAGATGATGTAGTAAAAGAAATCTGTCCTCATTATAAAGACGGGCCAGCTTCAGAGCACAGGCTTGTTTATGATTCTCCTGCAGAAGCTCTTGAAGCAGTTTATTTTTGGGTTTTAGATTTTATTAATGACATGTTTGAAGGGAAAAATGTAGAAAAAGTAATTGACAATTTTGCTTCTTCTCCAGGAAGCGGATTTACAGGAGAGTTTTCACAAAGAAAATCAATATTGCAGCAAAATGCTTCAAATAGTCTTGGAACAGTTAATAATATTTTAAAAGGGGTTATGAACTTGCTATATGATTTAAGAGAATTTAAAATAAGATTAGATCATTATGAAGATGCTGAATCTTCTGATAAAGATAAAAAGGAATCAGGGATTTTAGCATTAAAGCAAATCTGGCTTGATAAAGTTGATATGCAAAGGGGAGCGGGAAGCATCCACCAGATGTCAGCAGGAAACCTGAATTTTGTAACTTTAAGAGATGCTTTTTATGCTTCAAAATCTCTTTCTGATGTAGATAATCTGGATTTAAATGAAAGAGTAAAAAGAGTTTTAAAACCAAGAATAAGTGAATTTTTTAAATGGAGAGAAAGAAGCCATCATGAATTAAAAAAAAGATTTGAAATAGAAAAAACTTATCTTAAAAGCCAGGTAGCAGCACTAAAATTGAATGCAAGATGGGCAAAACCTTATTTAAAAGCAGCTCAGCAATTAGAAAATGATGAAAAACTAGGCATGAATCCCGCATTAGTAAAAGTTTTTAATACTGTATTATTAGAGCTGACTTTAATGGGAAAAGCAGAATTAGATGTCCAGCAGGCTGTTGTAGACAAAGACCTTCCTTTAAGCTTTGCAAAAATAAAAGATTTAAGAAAATATTATTCAGTAGTTTTTATTGATTTTAATTTTCGAGGAATGCCAAACAGAACTGGGCAGCAGTCTCATTACTATTATTCAGGAAGAGCAGATGTTGCTTTTAAAGCATACTCATTAAATGAAGAAGAACTATTATTATTAAAAGATAAATTAAATGAGTCTGATTTAGTTTCTGCATTAAACCTAGTAGAGGGAATGACAGAAGAATCATTACAGCAGTTGAAAATAGATATAGAAGAGTTTACAGAAGGAGATGAAAAAGAAAAAAAAGAAAAAAATAAAGAAGATACAAATCCTTTTGCTGCCTTATTTGATTTTTTTAAGGTTTTTAAAATTAAAAGAAAAAAGAAAGAAGAGACTGATGAAGAAAAAGTAAAAAAATTAAAAGAGAAAAAAAGAAGGCCAGAAAATTTTGCAGAAAAATATTTAAGGAACATGGCAGAAGCAGAAGCAGTTAACAAATGTTTTGATATATTTGATATTTATAAAAAAGCACACGGAATGGCAACATTTCCTTACAAAGAAGAAGCAGAACCAGAAGTTCCTAGAACAGCAGGCGATAAGATATTTGGTTTTAAGTAAATTTAGATTCCTTAGTTTTAAGTAAATTATTTTGTTTTAAGTAGATTTAAATAATTTCTAGTCTTATTTTTTTAATGAGAAAAACTGTAAAAAATCCAAAAAAATTGAAAAGCAAAGAAAAAGAAAAAAAAGCAAAAGCAAGAGAAAAAAAGCTTAGCCAAGCTGAGAAACTTAAAAAAAAAGAAGCAAGAGAAGAAAGAGCAAAAGAGAGAAAAATAAAAGCAAAGGAAAGGAAAGAAAAAAGATTAAAACAGAAACAAGAGACAATCATAGAAGTTTCTGAAAAAAAACATGATAGGTTTTCAGATAGGGAATTAATTGAAAGAATGATTTCTGAACAAGAGCTTTCTGCATTTCCTGTTTTTATGCAGTCTACAGGCCCGAGCTTGCAAGAAAGAGGAGCGCTTCCTGCTCCAGTAAGGCTTGAAACAGAATTAGAAGATGTTCCTGGAGAAGCAGGAGAAGGAAATGAGCCGCCTTATAAAGTTCCTGATTATGCTACATTAACAAACTCTTATATGCCTGGAAAAGAATCTGAAGCTCCTGCTGAATTTGGTGGAGCAGCAGAAAATGTTGATTATATCCTTCCATCAGGAGATCCTAATATGGTAAGGCCAAATATGCCAAGATTTAATAACGAAGTAGATATGAATTCTTGGAGAGAATCTTATGTTGGCAAAATAGAAAAACCTGCAGAAAATTATGACATGGGAAAACTTGAAAGAAAAAAAGAAAAAAAAGTTTTTAGTTTTAATAAAGAAACAGACACCTTAGCATAATTATTTAAATAAAAATATCTTTTGTTTTATATTCATAAGAGGACAAAAAAGACATAAAATGGCTAATACTGAAGCAATATATCCTGGAGCAACACATTTATTAGATCCAAATTATGGAAGGTTTGCTGGATACAGGGTTCCTGCTGGAAATTTGGGTGCAACAACAAGTGTGCAAACTGCAAATCAATTAAAAGAAGTTAATAATCTTTTAAATCAGGGAATAAAAAACACAGAAATTTCTATGATTCAGATGGACACTTTTGAAATGATTCCTAAAGAACAATTTAAGGAAATTCATAGATTAGGAAAATTAACAGGAACAGAATCAACACTGCATTCTCCAATTATTGAGCCTTCCGGCTTTATTGAAAGAGGGGGATGGAATGAAGAAAACAGGAGATTTGCAGAGCAGCAAGTAAAAGAAGTTGTTGAAAGAGGCCATGAATTAAGTCCTGATGGGAATGTTCCTGTAACAATACATTCTTCAGCAATACCTGGCACAGAATATACTCCAACAAAAGAAGGAGAACAAATGCAAAAAATGATTGCAGTTAACAAACTAAGCGGAGAATTAATGCCATTAATCAGAGAAGAGAGATTTTACCCGCATATGAAAGAAAAGAAAATGTATGAGCCTGAAAAAGAAATAGAAATTGCAAATGCTTCTTATTGGGATAATAAATTATCAGAAGTCTTGTTTAATAAAGATAAAGGCCAGGAAATTTTAGATAAATTTTATCCGATTATTGCAGATAAAATAGGAAAAGAAGTTCTTACCCTTACTCAGAATCAAAAAATTGCATTGCAAAATGTAAATAATGCAAAAATCTATCTTGACAATACATACCAGTCGTTAATGGGAATTTTTAATCAAGCTTATAAAGTAGCAAATGATGATGGAAAGAAAATACTTACAAATATTTCAAAAGAATTTAGGCAAAAATTTGCTAATCAAAAAGAAAATAAGGGAAAAGATTTTCATAATGATGTTTCAATGCTTGCAGAAGGAACACAATTTCTTATAGATAATCTAAGAGGAGCTACAGATGAGGCTCATATAGCTACAAGAATTTATAATGAGGCACTAAGCTCTGGAATACAAATGACTGAAAAAGAAGCTATTGAGCAAGCTGAAAAAATAGCACCAAAACTTTATGCACCTGTTGAAGAATTTGCATTAGAAAATGCAAGCAAAACTTTTAGTAATGCAGCTTTGCATGCTTATAAAAAATTTGGAGACCACGCGCCAATAATAAGTATTGAAAATCCTCCATATGGCTCTGCACTATCAACAGCAGATGATTTAAGGAAGCTTGTTCAAAAAACAAGAAGACAATTTAGAGACAAATTAGTAAGTGAAGGAGTTTCTGAGCAAAAAGCAATGGAAACTGCTGAAAAATTAATTGGAGTGACTTGGGACACTTCTCATCTGAATATGATTAGAAAGCAGGGCTATGGTAAAGAAAAAATAATAAGTGAAACAAGAAAAATTGCACCTTTTATTAAGCATGTTCATTTAAATGATAATTTTGGCTCAACTCATACTGATCTGCCTCCTGGAATGGGAAATATTCCTATGAAAGAGGTTCTTGCTGAAATTGAAAAAAAAGCTCCAGGAGTAAAGAAAATTTTTGAAGGAGGAAATTTTTTCCAGCATTTCCAGACTTCTCCCCACCCTTTTGTATTAGAAGGTTTAGGAAGCCCGATATATGATACTGGCGGAGGCCCGTATTGGAATCAAATGGTTCCTGATAATCCTTATTTTTCAGGGCATGGCCCTGTTAATCCTCCAATTCACCATAATGTTTATGGGGCTGGTTTTACAACCTTGCCAATGGAATTAGGAGGAGAAATTCCAGGGCAGACAGCATCAAGATTTTCAGGAACCCCAATGCACTAAGAAACTAGGAAATCAGTAGGAAATCACTAGGAAGTTTTAAAAACAAATTTCCCTTTACATTCATGTAAAAAGAAGGTGAAAAAAAGAGGTTTAAAAAAGAAAGTAAAAGAATTTAAAAAAAGGTGAAAATGGCTAAAAACACAACTATATCTAATAAAACAACAAAGCCAAAACAAGCAAAATCTTCAAAAAGTTCTAAGAGAGTTTCTGAAAAAGATTTTCCAACTTTAACACTTAAAACAGAAAGAGATATTGCAATGGATTTTGCACAAAAACTTTATCAAAAATTTGATAAATTAGTAAAAGCAGTTATTTTATTTGGCTCTGCATACAAGCATGCAAATGTTGCTGGTTCTGATATAGATATTGTCATAGTTGTAGATGATGCAATGATTGTATTTGAAGAAAAAATGATTATGTGGTACAGGGAAGAATTAGGAAACATAGTTCAGGGAAACCCATATAAAAAAGACCTTCATATAAATACTATTAAGCTTACTACTTGGTGGGAAGATTTGACAAGGGGAGACCCAACAATTATCAATATTATAAGATACGGAGAAGCTTTAATTGATATTGCAGGTTTTTTTACTCCATTAAAGCTTTTATTAGAAAGAGGAAAAATAAGGCCAACTCCTGAATCAATTTACAATGCTTTAAACAGGGTTCCTGAGCATATTTTAAGAAGCAAGCAATCTGAAATAATGGGTATTGAAGGATGTTATTGGGCAATGGTTGATACAGCACAAGCCCTTTTAATGTCTATAAAAGTTACTCCGCCAAGCAAAGAGCATATTGCTATTTTATTAAAAGAGCATTTTGTTGATAAAAAATTATTAAAAATGCATTATGTCAGGGATTTCAGTGAATTGCATAATCTTCACAGAAGAATAATGCACGGAGAATTAAGAGACATTGGAGGGGATATTATTGACAAATGGCAAGATAAAGCTGAAGCTTTTTTTAACACAGCTTTAAAATTAATAGAAGAAATAATTTAATTAATTCTTATAAAAATAAGTTAAAAACAATAAATTAAAAAATAAGATTAAAAAGAAAAATTAAAATTAAGCAGCTTGAGAAAGTATTTCTTCAAGTTCTTTTTTAGCTACTTTCCTTTGAATTTCGTGATTTAATTTTGCTTGAAAATGATATCTTTCAATAACTTCTACTGTTGCATTTGTTATTGCAGCCTGTATTTCCGCATCTGTTGCAGCCCTATTTCTTGGTTTAGATTCTAGTAACCTCTTAGCAGTTCCATATTTTCTGGTTTTCACTTTATCAAAATTAGGTTTTAGTTCATTAGGAACTTCAAAATTTAATGTAGATGCAATTTGATTTACAGTACAATCTTCTATAGCAGTTTGATATTCCAGAACATAGTCTTGCATTGCACCTAAAAGTCCTTCTTGCATTATTTGTCCACGGTCTCTAGCTTCTACATCAGCCATTGCTAAAACTCTTTTAATAAGATATTCATTAGCAAGATTAGAATTTTCATAATGTATCTCCATTGCAGTTTGTGCTGCACGAGCATCTTTAGTAGCATTCATAGCAGCATATTTTGCATACTGCATGTCTTTTAATTTTTGAGTGTCTGCCATTTTCTTTAATTTTTATAATTAATCCCCCTTTATAAACCTTTCGGTGGGTGTGCCTATAAAGTAGTAACAGATATGTTTAAATATGTTATATTTATTATTATGTTATGGAAACAACACAATCAGCACCAAATTCAAGCTTAGGTGAGCCAATTCAAGCAATTAGCACAGGGCCTATTGATGTAGGCAGTTTTATTAAAAGCCAGACTACACTGCAAGGCTATGCAAAGCCAAAAATAAGTTCAAATTATGAAAATATGGATAAACCAAGAAGATTTACAGATTATGGACCCCTTATAGACTTATATTCAAATAAAACAGTAAATTCAAGATATTTAAGAAAACCTTTAATATATTCACTTAAAAATCCAAATCCTAATTAAAACATAACCCAGGCAAGTCTTAAAATTCTTAATAATTATCTAAATCATAAGCATATTCTTGATTATTATCATTATC
>CAZQKV010000031.1:0-8340 GCA_964593995.1 Candidatus Woesearchaeota archaeon | reverse complement strand
TGCTTTGATTTTCTTCATCATCTTCTAGCTCATTTATTTCATCATCAGTAAGCTCTTTAGTTTCTGTCTCAATATCATCTTCTATATTCTGGTTTTCAAGAGAAAGATCCTGATTTCTTTGCTCATTATCAAATTGAATGTCTTCTGCCTTGTCTTCAATATGCCCTAAATCATTAAATGGTTTTATTGGTCCAATATCTTCTTCATATTCTTCAGCTTGTTTATTAGCTTCTTCAATAGCATCACTTGCTTCAGCAGGAATTTTTATATTGTCTTTATTTAATAATCCATATTCTTCTGCTTCTTCCATAGATTCTCTTGCATCTTCAATTTCATCTAAATCTGCTCTTTGTTCATTAGACTCTGGAGGAGGAAGCAAAGCTTCTTCAGATTTATATAATTGTTTTTCATCTCCTTCATCTTCGCCTTCCCTGTCTTTTTCACTTTCCCCTTGTTTTTTCTTTTTTCTATAACAAGGCTTGCAATATACTGGTTTTCCAGGCCTTGGTTTAAATGGAACTTTAGCAAGCTTACCGCAATTATCACATGTTATTATTCTGGGATTTTTTTTCTCACCATCTCTTTCTTGTCTTGCTTGTTCAATCTCATTTAACTCACTCTCTTTAGGTTCTTCTATCTTTTCTTCTTTTTCCTCACCAGTTTCACTTTCATCACGTGTTTCAGCAGGCATCTGTTTTATTTTTTCTTCAATTTCCTTGATTATAACAGAAATATCATATGCAGCATCTGCATTTACACTTATGCTGTCAATTCCTTTTTTAGCTAAAAATTTAGCCATTTCTGGCTTGCTTCCTGCTTGCCCGCAAATACTTGTTTCAACATTGTATTTTTTGCAAACATCAATAACATGTCCTATTTGTGATAAAACAGCAGGGTGCAGCTCATTATACAAGTACTGCACTTCATCTTCTCCCCTATCAACACTTAAAGTAAACTGGGTTAAGTCATTTGTCCCAAAACTTATAAAATCTACACCTTCTTTGCAAATGTCTTCAATAATTTGGACAGCAGCAGGAGTTTCAACCATAACCCCTCCTTGCATGTTTTCTGTCTTATACTCATTAAAAATTTCTCTAGCTTTTTTTAATTCTTCAATAGAAATTACTAAAGGAAACATAACTCCTATTTTTTTTGAAGGGCTTTTTTCAGCAACATTTTTTACTGCTTGTAATTCTGCTTTAAATATTTCTGGATGTTTTAAACTAAACCTTATCCCATGCAAACCCATCATTGGATTGATTTCTCTTTCAGGAGCACCTTTTAATGAAGAGTATTCATCAGACCTGATATCACTTGACCTTATCCACATTAATTTAAATGGCTGGATTATTTTTCCAATACCTTCTTCTAAAATTTTTGTATATTCATCTAATTTTTTTTCTTTTTCATATAGCAGAGGATGTTTTCCCATGCTTGCAATCATCCCTTCAATTCTTGTCAAGCCAATGCAATCAACACCAGATTTTGCAGCTCTTTCAGCAAATTCAGGCAAATCAACAATAACTTTTATCTTGATTTTTTCTGTAGCAACTACTGGTTTTATTTCTGCTTGTGTTGTTTCTGCAATTTCTCCTTCATAAATTTTACCATAATTTCCATCTACAGTAACAACCATGCCCTCTTTTAATTTTTCAGTTGAATTCCCAGTTCCAACAACACACGGAATTCCCATTTCTCTACTTACTATTGATGCATGACTTGTCATTCCCCCCTCATCTGTAACAATTGCAACAGATTTTTCCATACTAACAACCATATCTGGATTAGTCATGGTAGTAACAAGAACATCACCTTTTTTGATTTTAGGAAGGTCTTTCATTGAGCAAATTATTTTTACATGGCCAACACCGATTCCTGGGCTTGCACTTAGTCCTTGGACTAGAACATTTCCAGATAATTCTCCTGATTTTTCTTTTGCTTTTAAAGTTGTGATTGGTCTGGATTGAACAATATAAATTTTCTCATCCTCCATTGCAAATTCAATATCTTGTGGTTTTTTATAATGGTCCTCAAGTTTTATTGCAATGTCTGCGATTTCTAAAATTTGGCCTTTAGTTAACACCTGGCTTATGCTTCTGTCAGGATTTAACTTAACTGTCTCATTTGAGCCAGAACTTGTCTTGACAATTGCGATTTTTTTGTCTGCAGTTTGAATACTTTTAACTTGCAAATCTCTTGAAGCAACATAATGGTCTGGGCGTATTTTTCCAGAGACAATCCCTTCTCCTAACCCATAAACAGCTTCAAGAACAATATCATTTTCTAATGTCATTGGATTTCTAGAAAAAACAACTCCTGATTTTTCAGAATCAACCATTTTTTGGATAACTACTGCTAATAATGTCTGGTCTTCAGTAAATCCCTGTTTTTTCCTATAATAAATCGCCCTTGCGGTATAAAGAGAAGAAAAGCATTTTTTCACATGATTTATTAATTTTTTATCTCCTTTAATGTTTAAGAAACTTTCTTGCTGCCCTGCAAAACTTGCTTCTGCTAAATCTTCTGTAGTTGCAGAGCTTCTCACTGAAACAAAAATAGGTTCTTGTGCATGTTTTAAAATATTGAGTGCATCTTGGGAAATTCCTTTGGTCTCAATTTTTTCTGAACTTAAAATATGATAAGCTTCAATTATTTCTTCTTCAAGATCTTTGGGTATATCTTTTTCTTCAATCAACTTTCTAATTTCTTTTGAAGCATTTTGTAAAGCTTCTGTATCTTCCATTTCCACAGAGCCGATGATTTCACTAATTTTATCTTTTAATTTATTTTCTTTAATAAAATATTCAAAACTTTGTGCAGTTATAACAAATCCAGGGGGAACCGGAAATTTATTATTATACATTTCACCTAAACTTGCTCCTTTACCTCCAACAATCGGAACATCTTTGTTTGACAATTCAGAAAACCATTTAATATATTTTTCAGAATAGTTTATAGTTTCTTTTTCATCTGAATTTTTTCCTAGATTTTCATCATTATTAAGTTTTTCATTAGCATCTTCAGGAGAATTTACAAAACTTTCCGCATCCATTTGTTTTTTTGCATCTTCAGCAATGCTCAGCCCCTTTTTCTTAACCATCTTAACAGAAAAATTAGTTAATATTTAAACTTTATGGGATTTGAGAATAAGAAATAAGTAAGTTTTTACTTCTTTTTTTTGATTTCAACAACAACTTTTGTCTTACAAGGAAGTTTTGGAATCATTTTTTTAAAAAAGATTCTTATTTGGGGTATATGTTCCTCGTTTGTAAAATATGCACTAAAAATCGGTTTCCCTTTTTTAACAATTGCTGCCCTTCCATCAGGACTTCCAAAACTTTTTCTCATCCCAGTCTGGACTCTTTCACCTTTGCTTGAACCAGAATAAACTCTATTATTTCTTAAAATATTATGCGGATAGCAATGGCATTTTAAAAAAAAGTCTTTTTGCATTAATTTTGTAAAATCTTTGTTTAAACCTTGTCTTACAGCTTCTAGTGCAAGGTCTCTTATTTGAATATTTTCCCTAGTAGAAACTGTTATCTTAATAGGATATTCTCCTGCTTCAAATTTTTTAATATTCCCCATATTAAATTTAACAATTTTTTGAGGAGGAACAGTCTTAATATAGCTTTTTTGCTGTCTCTTAGACCTTCTGGTATTAACAATCGGTTTCTTTTTTGAATATGCTAGTGCTTTTCTTTTTACAGCCATTTTATTTTTTGTTTTTTAGTATATTTTTATTTTTTATTAGTTTACTCTTCTATCCAATTAATTTATTTTTATTATTTTATTTTATTATTTTTACTTTTGTTAATTTATATTGCTTATTTTTAGTATATTTTTATTAATTATTTATTATATTGCTTATTTTTATCTTATTTCTCAGAAACATCAACTTCTGTGTTTCTTGCTTGCCCTGGCAATCCTTTTTCAAAAATTGCTCTTACAAGCCCCCTATTTCCGTGAGCAGAACTTATTTTTCCTTTAATTTTTTTTCCACTAGGTGAAGTCCATTCAACTTGTTTTCCAACAAATTTTTCTGCATCCTGCCTTGATTTTGCTTTTACATCTATAATATAATGTTTTTCATGAATTCTTTTTAATCCTCGTCTAAATTGAATAACTTTGCCTTTCATCTTAAATCTAAGTTTTCGTTAACCTTTTTTGAAAAGGTTACTTTCATAAATTAGCTAGAAAAAATGAGTTTTTAAAGGTTTTTGATTATTTTGATTATTTTGATTATTGTGTAAGTAGTAATTATTCTAACTAAAAAATTATTTCTTCTTTCTTAGTCTAGCCCAATATAGAGTCTTGCACTTAGGCAGCTTAGAAGAGGTTAGAAGTAGTATCTTAAGGCGAATCTCTAATTTTGTTACTTCCTCAAAATAATAACAAAAAGAAAGGTTTAAAAAGGCAAGGGAATATAAAATAATATTGAGATGGCAGAAAAACAATATGAAATAATTAAAGTAAAACATAAATTTCCAGTGAGAGATTTAATAAAACTTCCTAATGGAAAAATTGCATCTTTAGATGCTTTTGGACCAAATTATTTTACTGAAAATATTAAAGAAATGAACAAGTCTTATTCTCATCCTGTGACTGGAGAAAAAATTAGCTTTAAAGAGCCAACTACTACTGAATCTATATTAACAGCAGGTTATGATTTTAAAAACAGGGCAAAACCTAATATTTTTAACCCAAGATGGCTTCAGGCAGGAAGAATTGTAAGAACCTCTCAAGGAGTTTTTGTAAATCCACCAAAAGATGATAAAGGAAATCCAATGATTGATGAAAAAATCCTTAAATCTTATTTAAATAATGCAAAACCAATAAAAGTTAGAAAAGGAAAAATTTATATTGTTTCTGATTCAGAAAATCTGATAGATTTTGGTTTTGCAGAATATGATTCATTTAAAACAGGTGTCCAAGACTGTGATACTTTTGCAGGAGGAGGCTTAGCAAGGGCTTTAGAGCATACGCCAGAGAAAGTAGCAGAACAGCTTAGAGCAATTGCATATCCTGAGTTTTATAAAAAAGGAGTTAATGTATATGGTTTTGGCAGTGTTAAGGAACCAGTATTAAAAGTTGCTAGTCTTGACTCTGGCAGGGGCCTAGTTAGGAGCAGGCTGGATGTCGATGGCAATTGGTACGGCAACTGCGACGGCTATGCTTTTGGGGTGTTGAAATAGTGGCAAAGCCACGCGCAAAAATTTTTGCAAGGATTTATTAATTATTAATTTTATTCTTATTTGTCTTAGTTTAGCTTTATGCTATGCTAGGGCCACATGCCTTTTGCTTATGCCTAAAAAGGTATTAAATGCAAATGCGACATTAAGTACTTACAATTAAGGAAATATGAAGCATTGGTGATTTTACTTTAAGGCAAAAGGCTACATAGCTGGTTGCTAGTCTTAACTCCAACAGGAACCTAGATAGGAACAGGCTGGATGTCAATGGCAACAATTGGAACGACAACAACAACGGCTATGCTTTTGGAATGGCTCTAGCATCTAAGATATTAAAATGTCCAAAACTTATAAAAACCTTTATGCAAAAATTTATTCTTTTGATAATTTAGTTCTTGCTTGGAGAAAAGCAAGAAAAGGCAAGACAAAGAAAAAGTATGTTATGGAGTTTGAGACAAATCTAAAAGAGAATTTGCTTAAATTGAATAATGAACTAAAACAGAAGACTTACAAGCCAATTCAATTAAAAACTTTTATTTTAAGGGACCCAAAAACCCGTAAGATAAGCAAATCTGCATTTAAGGATAGGATTGTCCATCATGCGATTATTCAAGTAATTGAGCCGATTTTTGATAAAACATTTATTTATGACTCTTGTGCAAACAGAAAAGAAAAGGGAAACTTATTTGCATTAAAGAGGTTTGAAATGTTTGTCAGAAAAGTTTCTGAAAATGGGAAGAGAAAAGGAATCTTTAACACTAATCAAATAAAAGGGTATTGCTTTAAGGCAGATATAAAACATTATTTTGAAGAAGTTAATCACAATATTCTGATTTGTATCATTGAAAATAAGATTTCTGATAAGAAAGTTATATGGTTAGTTAAAGAAGTTTTAAAAAATGGGGGGGGGGCGAAGCGAGTCTGGAATGCCCCTAGGCAATTTAACCTCTCAATTTTTCGCAAATGTTTATTTGAATGAGCTGGATTATTTTATTAAACATGAATTAAAGGCAAAATATTATATTAGATACGTGGACGACTTTATTATTTTGCATAATTCTAAATTACAACTTGAAATCTGGAAAAGACAGATTGATAAATTTTTAAGAGAAACATTAAAACTTGAGCTTCATCCGCATAAATCAAGAATAATCCCTCTTTCAAAAGGAATTGATTTTGTTGGGTTTAGGAGTTATTGGCATTTTAAGTTGTTAAGAAAAAGAAATGTCTGTAAAATTTTTGCAAAAGTTAAAAAGTATAAATTAGGGAAGATTTCCAAGGAAAAAATACTTGAAATCTTTCAGGGCTGGAATGCTTATGCAAAATGGGCAAATACTCTTAAGCTTAGAAGAAGGGTTGTTGAGGATATTTATTTATCTAGTGCCATTAATGCAACAATACACTGATTATTCATCCAGCATTTCATCTGGAACAGTTCCTGGAAAGAACACATCTTCTTCTGGAATAGGGTCTGGTGTAAACATATTAGCTTCTATTTCAAAAATTAATTTTTCAATAGTTTTTAATTCCCCTAAATGGAGGTCATTTTCAGCTTCAGCTTCTTTAAAATCAGAAGCACTTTTATAATTTTTTCCGTCTCTAGTTTCAATAATTATAGCATTATCATAAGGAGTTTCAACAGATGCTTTGCGGATATAAGTTCTAGGATCATTAGAATTAATACAAACTTTTTTATTTTTTATATGTTTTTTATCTTTTTTCTTTTCTTGTTCAGAAACTAATGACATTACAGTAAAAAGATTTTTTTCTTGTTCATAAATTAATAATTTAATCCTTTCTAATTCTCTCACATGGTGATGATTTTCCCTTTCAATTTCCTTAAATTTAGAAGCACTTTCATAATATCCTTTACATCTAACTTTAATATCTATCTTATCATTATAAGGAGCCATAACAAATACATGAACAATATAAGTTTCTTTATTATTAGAATGGATACTAATTCTTCTGCCCTTTACATTTGCAATAAAATTAGGCTGGTCTTTTTTTGATTTTCTTTTCATAATAAATAGTTAAAATTTAATTTAAGAAAATCACAAATTTATATCAAAATCACCTAATTCTTTTTTAAGAAGTTTCATAATCTTATTATCAATCTTGATTCTATGCCCTTTATGTTTGCTTAATACATCATTAAATTCATTAAGATTAGATTCTTCAACTTTATCACTTATTTTTTTGATTTTCTTTCCTTGGACTAAAAAAGCAGGTTTTGTTAAAAAAAGCTCTGCTTGCTTATCTTTGTGAGTAATAATAACTTTTGTTTTTTCTAATAACCCCAAATCCTTTCTTTGAGCATATTCAACTAAAGCTTCAATTAAATAAACACAATCTCTCCTCATGTGTTCAAAAGCTTCAATTTCAGGGATTTTCTTTGCACCATACTTTTTCTTAGTATCTACTAATTGCTTTAATGTATGAATGTATTTTGGATTAACTTTTGCCTTATTGACTAATTCTTTTTCAAAATCTGAAATTAAAGCAGATTCAGATTTGTTTCCAAATAAAGATTTTATTAATTTGAAAACATTGGAATAAATTTCTTCAAAATTCTTCTTTTGCATTCTTTTTTCAATTTCTTTTCTTAATTCCTTAAGTCTTTTTAAATAAGCTTCAGAATCTTTTAACAGCTTATCAATTTCTTTTCCAGTTATTTCTTTTATTTTTTGATGCTCATACCCTTTATAATATTTAATTAGAACAGTTTCCAATGTTTCCCAATATTTTTTTTCTAATAATTTTTCTTTATCAACAAAAATTCTTTTCATCTCTCTTACTGTTTCCTGAATTGTTGTTGGAGGCAGCCCATATAACATTAAAATAGCCTGGCTTGGATATATAACCCCCCAATAAATATCACTCATAACAATATCAAGAAATTTCCTTTTAACAATATCTCCTGTCTTGTCTCCCATAGACATGAACATATCAATTGATTCAGGAGTTGGCTTGATTTTACCCATTTTTAAAAGAAGTTTCCAAGGTAAAAATCCTCCCCGGTCATATAATGGAACACCATCTCTTAAAAAAGTATAAAAAATAGGATTAGCATCTTTTACACCTTCCCAAAATTCTGTTAAAAGATAAACTTGCGGACTTAATTTATTTTTTACACCTGCTAATTCAC
>CAZQKV010000030.1:0-8354 GCA_964593995.1 Candidatus Woesearchaeota archaeon | reverse complement strand
AAAATTCTCCTGCACTTCCTGCACTTTGCAATTCTTTTAAAATTGTTTCATAAATATCATTAAATAAATGCCTGTCTTCTGAGCTTGTAAAATCTATTTCATTTATTTTATTAATAACCTGCCTTACTAAAATCCCATTTTTCATGTAATTGTAAGTATCTTCAAATATCTGCTTAACAATAAAACCCCTAGGATCATCTCCTTCTTGAAACTTCAAATCCTTGAGAGCCTTGAAAACTTTATTATTAACAAATTCAAGAAGATCCTCTCCTGTCATTCCTTCTTCATCTGCTGCCCAGTTTCTCCACCTAACTTCCTCAGGAAGAGGAGATTTATATTTATCATTTTCAGCTTCATACTCTTTTTCCATATCATCAAAAACCTTAAGAAAAATCATCCATACCATTTGAGAAATTCTTTGCGCATCTCCATCTACGCCTGCATCTTTTCTCATAATGTCTCTAATAGACTTAACTATATTTCCTATATTCCCTTGAGTCATTTTAGTATTAAAAAAAGGGGTTATTTATGTTTTTCCATTTACTATACCCCAAACTACCTCAAACCAATAATACATAATTTCTTCTCTAAAAACTTCAAATAGATCTAAACATTCTCAAAAAACTTAACAGCAAAATTACAGAATTCTATAATTACATTCTTATCTAATTCAAACTCTTTTCTACTTCCGAGATAATTTTTTGAGTTTGGGCTTACAACTTTCTTTTCTTTTAATTCTTTATAAGTTATGCATTTAATATGCTTCTTTGAAACAATGATAAAATAAGCGTTTTCAAAAGGATAATTTTTTGGCAGGTCTTTAATTGAAAATTCTTCACTTTTCCTAAATTTAACTTCCACAAAATAAACCTCTCCTTTATTTTCTCCTTTATTGCTTTGAACCACAAAGTCAGGCATTCGTCTGATATTATCTGCGACATCACTTCGTACTCCTTTTAATAAATTCATAACTCCTGGAACTGTGTTTTCCATACCATATCTAAATACATTATACCCTAAATAGAGAAATAATTCTTCTATAAGAGTTTCAGCAATTCTTCCTTTAATCATATTTTCTTTAGAATACATATCTTTTTTTGGCATATTATTATCATTATCTTTAGTATGTTGATGTTCTCTACATAAGGGTCTCTTCATATTTTTCATAGAATAAGCATGCTCTTTTTCAGTTATTTCTTCTTTACAAATATCACATAAGTAGTTCATAGGTTTTAGAATCAATTAGTCTTTTTATCTTTTACTATACTCTAAATCATCACCCCCAAATCCCCCGCCCCCACTCCTGAATATCTTTGGGTTTTAATTTTGTTGAATAAAACAAATTCTCAACTTCTTTTGAAATATCCTTAATTGCCTGGGCATCCTCAACCTTAATAACTGTTTCATAATGGGTTTTAAATCCTGAATATGTGAAATTTGCAGAGCCGAGAAAACAGATTTTTTCATCAATCTGCTAGGATATATGATTATGATTTTATTTCTTAATGCCTCCAAGCAGATGCCTCATTACTGCAACAAAGCTTTTTGCTCTTTCTAAGGAAGTTTTTGCTTTGGATTCTTTGATTTTTCCAGTTGTTTCATATTGGAACTGGGAGCGCTTTAGCTTTTCGAACTCATAATTATCCAGCAGGTTTTCGCAGGCAAGAAGGGCTTTTTCTTTCTCTTCTTCATATTCTTCTAGGAAATGATTTTCTAAATCATGTTTAGCTAAGACAATTAATGCCTCATTTGCAACTTGATGAACTATTTCATGGCTTGTTTTATATCCTTTCTTGTAAATATATGCGCAGGCAATATAAAACATAGAGTAATAACTTGCAACTATAACCCAAAGCGAGGAGGTTTTATTCTTAAAGGTCTCTTCTGCAACTTTGAGGCTTTCTATTGCATTGTTAAAATAAGTCTGGTATATAATCTCTTGAAAATTTGCTCTTTTAATTAATCCATCTCTCAAATATATCCTAAAATTATCTGCAGCAATTTTCAATCTTTTTTCATCCATTTTGATATAATATTATAATAGTTTTCTATTCCGTATAAGATTATATTGCTCTTGGTTATTTCATTTGCAACATTTGCAGCTTTTTGCTTGAGCATAGATTCAAATTCTTCTGATGTAAATTCGTGAATTTCAAGTTTCAGGGGCAACAGCTTTAATTTGGAAATCAGCTGTCTTGTCTTGGGTTTATTATCGCATATTATACAGAGATCTATGTCTGATTTGGCAGTGTTTGTTTTTTTGACAAAAGAGCCAAAAACAAGAACAATAAAAAAAGGATAATTTAAAGAGGCTATATCTTCCCTGACTAATTTCATTTGCTTGTTTTTTTGTACAAATTCTCTTGTTCTCTTAATTTCTATAGAATGAATTTCAGGGTTTGGGGCTAGCTTTATTTTGATAAAATTGGTGTTTCCTTTTTTCTCTTGGAGGATAATATCAGGATAGCTTTTTATTGTTTGGAAAGTGTTTTTGTAGTCTGCTCCTAATCTATCAGATATCTGCAGTATGCTCAATGGCTCCCTATTCTCTATTAAAAATTTCATGATTTTTTCCCTGAAGCTTAATTTAATTTTTTCTTCATTGTTAGTAATCCTATTATTTACCATAATATTATGGTATATAATACCATATTTAAATCTTTTGGTTTAACTTCCCAAATTTGTAGGGGGAAACCTTTAAATATGTTAAATACATTAAATATTTACACATAATTAAATAAGTTAAATATATATAAGAAAATGCCAACAATAACCTTATCAGTTCCAGAAGACATAAAAAAAGATATGGAAGAGTCTAAAGAGATAAATTGGTCAGAAGTAGCAAGAGCTGCAATAAAAACAAAAATTGCCCAGCTAAAAATTCTTAAAGCAATAACAGCAAAATCTAAGCTCACTGAAAAAGATGCCTTGGAACTTGGAAGAAAAATTTTTTTAAACAAGTAACTTGCTGATATGCATAGAATAGACTATAAAGAAAATGTGAGGAGTTCTTTATGGAAGCAGGTCATCTCACACCCCTAATTTAACAGGCTCTGCCATGTTAAGTTTTTGATTTACATTTAGAATCTCCATAGGCTCTTTATTAATCTCAATCAGGGGCCTGCTCGCTCTGAGCTGCACTGCTTTCTTTATTTCCTCAAAGATTTCAGGAGAAGGCTCTACTCTGAGTGCTTGGCGAATTTGAGCAAGAATTACGCCTTAAGAACCCCGATTTTCTTCAAATGATTTCTCATAGTTATCTTAAAATTTTCTTTTGGAAATTTTTGTTTTGCTAATTGCGAACTGCTTTTTAGCTGGCTTTCTATTAGCTTTTTTTGCTGCTTGAAAAATTTAGAATTCTCTTTAAGTTTTCTTGCATAAATTTCCACATAATCTAAATCTGTTTTTGGTATTTGTTTTAATTTCATTTTATCTCTCTTTTTCTTTTATAATAATGAGTTTATATTCTTTAAATCTTTCCTCTTTTAATATATCTAAAAAAAATATTCTTAAATGTCTGGCGTCTGCAAGATCTTTTTTTCCTGCTAAAATAATCTCTTTATATAAAATTTCGAATTCTAGTGGGGGAATTTTAAACTCAAAATCTTTGACTCTTATTTTTTGAGGATGAGTAAGTTCAAAATATTTTGCGGGTTTTGTTTTATCTACTGTGATAAACTCAATGTTTGGGAACATCTCTTCTTGTTTTGCAAATCTTACACTTTCTCCTTTTTCTATATATCTCCAGACTTCTTCTAAAGTATCTCCTTGATAACACCACCAGTTATTTTTTAAAATGTCTTTAAATAATTCATTGAATTTTTCTTTATCTAATTTTTGCACAAGGACGTCAATATCTTCAGTTCCCCTTGCTCTTCCAGTAGAGATACTAACAAAACCACTTACTACTAGATAATCTGAATGTTTTTTTAAAATATCTAAAAAATCTCTGACAAATAAGTCTAATTCTGTTAATTCCCTATTTATGACTATTGTGTTATTTTCAACAAAATATCCTTCTTTTTGTTCCATTTTAGGTTAAAGTAAGAAGATTATTTATGTTTTTCTATAAGCCAGCCATCACCTCGCATAAGGGGGGTTGGGGTGGAAGAGATAGAAACGATAATTTTATTAATTATTTTCTTGTTATTGATTAATGGCAGAGAGGTTTTATTTTGATACATCAATTTGGCTGGATTTTTATGAAAAAAGAGGCAAGAATGGCGAGGCAGCTTTTAAATTAATTGTTAAGATTATAAAAGAAGATTGGATTATAGGTTACTCTGATGTGAATATTAAAGAGTTTAAAAATCTTGGATACAGCCAAGAGCAGATTAATGAGCTTTTTAGAATTGTTAAACCAAATAATATTAAGAGATTACATATTCATAAAGAACAGATTAACCAAGCAAATAAAATTTCTAAGACTAAGGATGTTCCAAGAATAGATGTGTTGCAGGCAATTTTAAGCAGAGATAATGATTTTCAGCTAATTTCCCGAGACAAACATTTTGAGAAATTAAAAAATATAACTCATGCAAGAATCCCTGAAGAATTTATTTAATCTCTTTTTCAAGCTCTTCAAAAGCTTTTTCTCCAGCTTTGTGCAGCTCTTCTTCTGTTGTTTTCTTTTTTGATGCTCCGTATAATCTTCCAAGCCTGATTAAAGCTTCTTCTTTTTCTAAATCCTTAATCTTTTCCCTTACAGCTTCCCTAATAAATTCTGTTTTAGTTGCATATCTATGCTTCTTCATTATTTTCTCTAGAAGACGGAGAAATTCATCTTCAAACCTTATTGTTACTTGTTCCATTGTATTACTAAGTAAGACGATGTAGTTTATAAGCTTTTTGGTATATTAACCCCACTCACACCCCCTTCTCAAAACCCCTCTATCTCCAAGGGGAATGTTATTTTGGGGGGGGTGAAATTTGGGGAAAGGGTTAAAAAGTTGTGGGAATTCTGATATAAAAGAGGATAAAATGAAAAATAAAAAAAGTCTTCCAATTGTTTCTAAAGAAACAGTTAAAGAACATAAAAAAGCTATTAGAAAAGCAAAAAAATCTAGGTCACTTAAATCAACTAGTGATAATATTTTTGAGAAGATTATAAAAGAAAACCCAGAATTAGCTGAAGTTGTTTTACCAACACTAGAATCAAAGGAGTCAGAAGATTATAAAGCGGGTTATTTGGCAGGACTCACAACTATTTATGACATATTAAGAAGAGAGCTAGGGAAGGGGAGATAAGGTTTAAAAACCCCAATATCATGATATTTTTAACCTGAGATGGGGAAAGAAATAAAAAGAGTGGGATGTTAGAGAAACTATGAAAATGAGAAAAAAAGATAAAGGATCTTTTGAAAGATATCTTATAATTGCCTTCATTCTTGAGTTTATTTATCTACTTATTTTTAACCTCATAACCCCTGTAAATATTTCTACTTTTAATTTTTTGAATTATCATTTATTTATAATTAGCTTTATTTTGGCGGGCTTTTGTTTTTATTCTTATTTGATTAAAAAAAATAAAAGGCCTTTGTTTTATTTAGTAATCTTAATTGTCCTTGGGGTAATTTTAGATCTTGTTATGATATTTAGGTACGCCGGAAGTTTAGCATATATTTTTATTATGAATCTTTTTTTAGCAGGAATTTATTTCTTTGTTGCTGGAATAATCCTTTATTTGGTAACCTGGCTAGCAGTCTTTATTTTAGATAAAATTGAGAGATAATTAATTTTGAAGTTAGTGTTATAGCTAGTATAAAAAACCCCGCAAGTCCGGCGGAAGTGAAAATGATGTTCTCGGAAAATTTAAATAGTTGGTTTTGTTTTGGGGGTTATGGGAAAGGGGGCTTTTAAAGAACTTCTTGAATTAAGAAAAGAATCTAAACTTCTTAGAACTTACCAGAATATAGTCTTCCTGAGTTATATTTTTATTATTCTAACCTTTATTCCCCTAGCTATTTATCAGACTTATGGAAAAAATTTAGAAGCAGCTATTCCGGAGATATCTATGTTAGTTATAATTATTTTTGTGGTCTGTGTGATCCTGTTTCTTATTTTTAAGTATACTCCTTTATTTGATGTATATATGAAATTACTGCTAGTAATTAGTTCGGGCAAAGATTCATTTAAAAAAGCATATTCTGATCAAAGACTAATGAAAAGAGAAATAATTATTATTTTATTTAGTTTTTTGATTTATTACTTTATTTTGTTTTATTTTCTCCAAGATGTGTTAGTTCCTGTTTTTGGTAAATTCCTTTTCCTAACTTTTTTTGTCTTTGCTGCAGGATTTGAAGGATTAATTAGTTTGGCATTTTATATTCTTAGATATTTTGAGTTGAGTAGAAAAAGAAATTAATCCCGTATTTCTCAGAAGATGGTTTATAGTAAATAAAAAACCTTACAACCAAAAATAATAAAATCTCTTTATCTTTCCTAATTTATGGAGATTGTATTTAATGGAGAGAATATTGATGAATATGTTTATATTAGAGATGGAAAAACTAAAAGGCTTGTTCATAGAGATATTGCTTTTAAAGAAATTTATTTAAAAAACAGGAAAAAATACCCTTTGCCTTTTAGCAAATATATTGTTCATCACAAAGATGGAAATAAGTTCAATAATTCTGTGGAAAATCTGAAAATTGTTACAAAACAAGAACATAGCTGGATTCATGGAAAAAAACCCTTGCCTTTAATCCCAAGAGATGTTAAAAAACTAATTGAAAGTCTTAAAAAAATGAGTGAGGAGGAATTGGATGAGAAAGTTGAGGAAAAGAGGGAGTGATTTTAAATTATTCTGCTGCTCTTCTTTCAAATAATAAACTCATTGCAGACCTGCTTTTATAATATCTTTTTTGAGTAGATCCTCCTCTCTCATGCTCTTTTACATAAGTATAGCCCGGAGTTAGATTTATCCCAAGAGACCTTGCAAGATTAATCTGCCTTTGGCTTGGATTTTTTGCTTTTCTTCGATGCCCTGAAACATGAGCTGGAGATAAGGTAACTATTTTCTCACTTAACTGAGCAGCGCTTTCCATATCTTTATATAAATTAATTTTAAACCTAGGAAGCCAAATGACTTTGTTTTGTTTTCTTTTCTTTTTTTTCTTTTTCTTATGTGAAGGAGTTATATTTTGATAATATCTATCTCTTTCAACACAAACAAACATATCTCTTGCTATGCCTCCTGCTAGGTCAAATAAAAAATTAGCTTTTTCAGGTTCTAAAACATTTGTGAATATTGCTCGGGATATTAAATCTGAATTATAAGCACAGACTTCTTCTTCTAATATTCCCATAGAGCCTATACTTATAGAATCATCTGCAAATCTTGTGCTAAAATATATTTCATTTGGGGGAACATCAATTACTGTCATATTTTTTACAGATTTGTTATTAATTATAATCTCGTGAGGTAAAGAAGAATGAAAGTGTTTATTTTCTTGCCCAGTTCTTAGAAGTTCAAATCCAGCTATGCCCGCATTTACCTGAGACAAACCCTCCAATCTATTTGGATCAGAAGCCCATTTCGTGTTGTTAGGGATAAGTTTCCCACTAATTTTAGGATCAAGATTCATAAATATGATTCCGTGAGAATGAATAGTATCATAGGTGAATAATTCATCTTCAGGAGCTCCTGCTTTTCTAAAAGATCTTTTGTGAACAGTTCCATCATCTTCAATTCCAATAACATAATTAGGTCTTCCATATCTTTCTAAACAAAAAAGAGTATAAAGATTACAAACATTATTTTCTAAAACTCTAAATTGAAGAAATGCATTTGATATTCTCTGTCTTGTTTTTTCCTCTTCAGGGGCTATCATGATATTGTTAATAAAAAACCCTAAAAGAGACCTTTCCATGCTCCTTAATAATAAAGGGTCTTTGTTTATACTATTTGCTAGATCATTTATATATCCCATTCTTGAATAATGATATTGAACTTCGGTTCCAGGGGTTAATGTATAAACTCTATCTACAAAAGGCCTCATAAATTCAGGGATAGAATCATAAAATTGCTCTTTTTTATAAGAGGTTAATGCGAGAGTCCTAAACTTTTGAATTATATCAGAAGTTGTATTTGCACTTATTAATTCGGGCCCACTAATTGCTATCCCTCCTGAAGTTAAAGAGGAACTTAAATATCCAATCTCCTTAGCAATAACTCCGTTAAAAATAGCCATTGAAACATCTTTTTCTACTCCTTGCATTTCTGTATCAGAAAGTGATTCTAAATTCATTCTTTTCATTTTAATCTCTCCATATCAGAACTCTTTTTCCCATTGGGCTTATTATGCGAGAATGTTGGGATTTATAAAGTTAACTTTGAGAATTTTAGTAATTTT
>CAZQKV010000029.1:0-8380 GCA_964593995.1 Candidatus Woesearchaeota archaeon | reverse complement strand
ATTTAAATGAATTAAAAATCAGAAAAGGTATTTTTGAATTAAATTGTGTTCCTCTCCACTATTCAAAAGCAGATGCTGCTCAAACAAGAGCTTATGCTATTCCAAAATAAAACTAAAAAATAAAAATACAAAAACAAAATGGAAGAAAATAAAATAAAAAAACAAATAATATCTAATCCCTCCTTAATATCATTTTCCAAACCAGCAACAGGAAAAAGCTTTGGATTTGTTAAAAATCACATCCATTATGGAAACAAAATAGATGAACAATTAACTTATGATGAAAATCAAGAACCAAAAATTACTGCTTTAGAAAAACAAGGATATCAACTAAATGAAAGAACTTTTTCATCAATAACTCCTCTTTTTTCAGATGATTATAAAAAAGCTATATTTCCTTATTTTAGTACTGACGGAGTTTACCTTGGTGCAGAACATTGTAATAAAGACAGTTCTATAAATGAAATTTTACAAAAAAAATGCAATCTTACATTTTTTAATAATTTAGAAGCAAAACTAGGTGACCATTATGTTCAAATTATGGCTTCTTCAATGGGGCATTTCCATCCTAGCAAACTAAAAGTACAAGAAATTTATGAATTCCAAGGATATGGGGCAATGGTAATTCAAAAAGAAGGTGAAAAGCCAAATTTAATTTTTATGAATCCTGGAGGAAAAGTAATTGTTCCTGGACAATGCCACATGACAATTTATAGTTTACAATTAGAACCTTTAGAAACACATGATTTTGCTAATCCAAAACAAAACAGCGGTCATAAAAACATTCAAAAACAAAAAGGTCCAATTTTCCTCATACATCACGATGATTTAGAAAGAAGAATATATTTTAAAATTAATTCACAATATTCAAAATATCATCCTTCTGACCACTCTGTTTCACTTACAAAAAGAGAATGGAAACCTCTTGGAGAACTCTTGTTCCTTTTAGGAAGAAACAAATCTTTTAAAAAACAATTTGAAGCAATTGGTGTCAATCTATTAAGATGTGATGACATAAAACTTCCAAGATTTTTAAGAAACAAAAAATTAAAAGACCTTGTTAAGGAAAAATCTCAAGAGTTTTGCTCTTTGTTTAATCTAAAAGATGGCAATTGAAAAATTAGACAAAGAAGTTAGTGAACAAGAGTTTCAAGCTGCATTAATCTCTTCTACCAATGAGTTTAGTTTTGAAATTAAAGGAGAGGAAATTTATAAAGACAATGAAAAATACAGAATTGAAAAAATATATAGAGATAAACACAAATACGGAGAAGGAGGATACAGACAAAATGATGTGGTCTTATGGAAAGTTAGTGTAAGAGAAGACAAAGTATTAGAAGCAAGAAATTATGTAAGCTGGTATACATATTCTGATGATTCTGCAGATTTTCCTGAAAAAGAAGAACATCTAGTGACCTTGTATAAAGAAGATAAACTGGCAAGAGCTGTTTTTGAAAGACTAAAAAACAAGAAAAATAAAAAATGAAAACACTGATTCTAGCAAATGGCAAAGGAGAAAGATTAAGGCCCTTAACAGAAGCAACCCCAAAATCAATGTTAAAAGTAAATAACAAACCAATTCTCCTTCATATAATTGAACATCTTAAAAAATATAATTTTACAGAAATTATAATAGCAGCAGGATATAAAAAAGAACAAATAATCACTTATTTTAAAGACGGCTCTGAATTTGGAGTTAATATAAAATATTCTATAAGTGAACAAGACCAGCAAACTGCAGGAGAAATTGCTAAAGCAAAAGACATGTTGAAAGGAGAAGAATTTTTATTATATTATGGGGATGCTTTAACAAACCTTAATTTAACAGATTTTTACAATTTTCACAAGCAATCAAATGAACAATCAAACACCATTATAACTACTCCTGCAATGAAAGAAATTTTCACAGAATCAGGAATTTATGTTTGTGATAATACAGGAATTGTAAAATCTTTTCATGAAAAACCTTTTATTAATGATATTATAGAACTACCAGGAATTTTCTCTAATGTTCCAATTTATTTTCTTTCAAAAGATATTTGGGAAAGTAAAAATATTTTTTTTGGGGCTGATTTCAATAAAAATGTTATGCCAGAATTTGCAGAAAAAAACCAGGTTAAAATATTTTACCAGCAAGACTCATGGCACCTTGATGTTGGAAATTTAAAAAAATATAAAGAAATCTGCAAAGCTTATGAAAAGGGAACGCAAGCAGAATTAAGGAAGTTAGCTTAAAATGAAAATTTTGGTTACAGGGGGGGCTGGATTTATTGGAAGTCATACTTGTGACTTGCTTATAGAAAATAATCATAAAATAATAATCATAGATAACCTTTCAACTGGATTAAAACAAAATATAAATCCTAAAGCAATTTTCTATCATGAAGATTTAAATAATTTTAAACAGATTGAAGAAATCTTTATAAAAGAAACACCAGAAATAATATATCATTTTGCTGCACAAATTAATATCAGGGAATCTATTGAAGACCCAATAAAAGATGCTAAAGAAAATATTCTAAATACCTTAAACCTCTTGAACTTAGCAGTAAAATATAACATAAAACATTTTATTTTTTCTTCTACAGGCGGAGCAATTTATGGAGATACTGAAGAAATCCCAACAAAAGAAAGCAATAAAGAAATACCCGTTTCTCCTTACGGATGTGCAAAGCTCTCAATTGAAAAATACTTGAATTTTTATAATAAAACTCATAATTTAAAATTCACAATTTTAAGATATAGTAATGTTTATGGTCCTAGGCAGAACCCAAAAGGAGAAGCAGGAGTTGTTTCTGTATTTTTTGATAATATGCTTAACAATGAAAATCCTATAATTCTAGGAGGCATACAAACACGTGATTTTGCTTATGTAGGAGATGTTGCTAAAGCAAACCTGCTCGCATTAAAAAACAACCATAACACTGAATATAATATTAGTACAGGAAAAGAAACAGACATAATAGAAATTTTCAATAAAATAAACAAGTATTTTCAAAACAAGTTTATCCCAGAATACAGAAATATGTTAAAAGGAGAATTAAGAAAAAGCTGTTTAAGCTATGAAAAAGCCAAAAATTCCTTGGGATGGCATCCTACAACTTCTTTAATTGAAGGTTTAGATAAAACCTATTGTTGGTATTTGAAAAACAAAACAAGCTAAACATTTATAAAGGAATTTTTTTTCCAAGTATTATGAAACGTTCAAGTCGTAGATGGAAAAAGCGATGGCAAATGCGTTGGAAATGGCAGAGAAAGTTATTAAAACGTGTTAAAAGGAAAAGAAAACAAAGAAAAAAATAAATTGATAATTCTAATTCTAATTCTAACTAATAAACCATAACAATCTTTATAAAACAAATATCATCTCTATGTTTAATAAACAAACTGACTTTTAAAAAGATGGCCAATACAAACACAACTGAAATCTGGACTGAGAAATACAGGCCCAAAAAATTTGAAGAAGTTGTAGGTCAAGATGATATTGTTAAAAAAATTCAAAATCTAACTAAGGCCTTAAACATTCCTCACCTGCTTTTTGCAGGGCCTGCTGGAACAGGAAAATCAACACTTGCGCTTATCATTGTAAGAGAGCTTTTTGGGAGCCGTTGGAGAGAAAATTACTTAGAATTAAATGCAAGTGATGAAAGAGGGATAGATGTTGTAAGAAAAAAAGTTAAAGATTTTGCAAGAACAAAAGCAATTGGAAATGTTCCTTTTAAAGTTATTTTCTTGGATGAAGCAGATGCGCTGACAAAAGAAGCACAGCAAGCACTAAGAAGAACAATGGAAAATTACACAAATACTTGCAGATTTGTTATGTCCTGCAATTACTCTTCAAAAATTATTGACCCTATTCAATCAAGATGCGCAATTTTCAGATTTAAACTTCTGGAAGAAAAAGATATTTCAACCAGGGTTAAATACATAATTGAAAAAGAAAACTTGCAAATATCAGACAAAGCAATAGAAACACTATATGAAGCAAGTGAAGGAGACTGCAGAAGGGTTATTAATTTACTGCAAGCAAGTGCATCAATTTCTCCATCAATTACCGCAGACTTAATAAACACATTAGTATCAAGTGCAAAACCTGCAGATATTAAAATAGTATTAGAATATGCATTAGCAGGAGATTTTCTAAAAGCTAAAGAAAAATTACTAGATGTTATGCTTAGAGAATCTATATCAGGAACAGATATTATCAAGTCAATTCAAAAAGAAATTTGGAACTTGCAAATAGATAATGAACTAAAAGTAAGATTAACAGAAAAAACAGGTGAAACAGAATTTAGATTAGTTGAGGGAAGTGATGAATTTATTCAACTAGAATCTCTTCTTGCAAGTTTTGTCTTAGCAGGCAGAGGAATCGTCAAATGAAGTTTGAAATTCAAGACTCTACTCAAGATATGATAATATCTATAGATGGAGCAGAACTTAACTGGCTAGAAAAAGTTTCTGGAGGATATTGGTGGGTTTGTAAGCCAAAACTTGAGTCTCAAAAAAATATAGGAATGTTTATTGGAAGAGAACCAAATGATAGGAGATTTGAAAATATAACTCCATTAGATTTAGGAACAAAAATATTAGAAACAGAAATTGCACTTAATCCAATATATCATATTAATCTCGGAAATCCGGCATATGAATCAATAAAAAACACAGAGAACTCAAGAGAGCGCATGCTCGGAGGAAGCAGTTTGATAGTAAAATTAGAAGATTAAATTAAAAAAACAAATTAAAAACCTAGAAAACTAAAATGACACTCCCTTTAATTGAAAAATACCGTGCACAATCACTTGAAGACATAAAAGGGCAAGAAATTGTAATTCAGGAAATTAAATTATTTTTAAAAACATTTCCTAAAAAAAGAGCATTAATATTAAATGGGCCAGTTGGAACAGGAAAAACTTCTCTTGCACTGATTTTTGCAAAAGAAAATGAACTTGAATTATTTGAATTAAATGCAAGTGATTTAAGAAATCGTATAAAATTAGAAGAAGTCCTTGCCCCAGCAATTGAACAGCAGTCAATATTTAATAAAGGAAAACTAATTTTAATGGATGAAGCAGACGGCATAACTACAACTGACAGGGGCGGGCTTCCAGAATTAATAGCATTAATTGAAAAAACTAAATTTCCAATAATAATCACTGCAAATAATATCTGGCATAAAAAATTTAATTTATTAAGAAGAAAGTGCCAGATAATTAGTTTAAAAGAATTAAACCCTGAAATAATTTTAGAAATCATAAAAAATATTTCCTCTAAAGAAAACCAAAAAATAAAATTAGAAACCCTAAAACTAATTGCAAAAAAATCAAAAGGAGATGTGAGGGCAGCATTAAATGATTTAGAAACTATTTTTAATTTGGGAGAAGGGAAATTTCTCTTAGAAATATCAGAAAGAGAAAAAGAAGATACTATTTTCAATGCACTAAAAATAGTATTTCAAGATGAAGTAGATGAAAAAACCCCAAGAGTATATGATTCAACAAAAATGGAACTAAATGAGATTGCACTTTGGATTGAAGAAAACATTCCATCAGAATATTCTGGAAAAGCACTTATAAAAGCTTATGAATCCTTAAGCAAATCAGACATATTTAAAGGAAGAATTTACAGGCAACAGCACTGGAGATTTCTTGTCTATCAAAACTTCTTTTTATCAGCAGGCATTGCTTGTGCAACAAAATTAAAATATAAAAAATTTGTTCCATATAAAAGACCTTCAAGAATCTTAAAAATATGGATTGCAAATCAAAAAAATGCAAAAAAGAAATCAATAATTTTAAAATATGCTTCTCACTGCCACATGTCAAAAAAGAAAGCAGCAAAAGAATCTTTTCTTTTTCCATTAATCCTTAATAAAGCTACTCAAAAAAAACTAGATTTAGATGAAAAAGAGCAAGCTTATTTGCAAGATAAAAAGGGGGCAATAATTATTTCTAGTAATCTAAATAAATTCAGAATTTAATATGAGTAAATCTTTGGATTTTTTAGCAAATATAGGCCATTCAGCAGAAATATATAATTCAGCAGAAATAGAAGAACAAAAAGAAGATTCTCCAATTACACTAGCTATAATCAATAAAGAGAACAAAATACAAGTTGGGTTTAAAGGGAATCTTTCTCCAAATCAAATCTCAGATTTAACACAGCTGGCAAAAACAACAAGAATATTAGGGAAAACTTCTGATATAAAAACACAATTTACAGATTCTAAAAATTTTATTCTTACCTTTAATATAAAACCAAATGAAGTTGGAAAAGGAATGATTAGATTAATAGAGCATGGATTAAAAAGATTAGAAGAAAGAATACAAGTATATGATTTGTTTATACAAACAATGCAAAAAAAACCTTATATTTTTAAAAAAGAGCCTGCACTAGGAGAGTGGACAAAGGGAAATAAATATTTAAGAGCAAAAGTTAAAAGAGAGCTTGAACAGGCATATAAGTTTTTTGAATCTAATCTTAAGATTAAAAAAGAAGAGATTTCATATAGTAAAAAGAAAACACAAGGTATTGCTTTTACAAGAGCAACCTTATCAAAAATACTTACAGAAAAATACAGGGGCAAGCAGGGAAAAATAATAAGCCTCCCAAACATAGGGAAAATTCTTGGAGGATTAAATCATGCAACAGTTATTCTTGGAGCACGAAGATTTAAAGGAAAAGGAATTGAAAAAATAAATTATAATGATCCAATACCTTATTTAATATGCCAATTAACAGAATTTTACACAAGGAAAATAAGCATAACCAGATTTTCAACTAAAAGCATAGTTGAAAAAGGCAAAAAGCAATTATTAGGAGAAATAATTGCAGGAGTAATTAATTACAAAACCTATCAAGAAACAAATAACAAAAATTAATAATCTTCTTGGTCTTCTTCACTTTCTTCAGAAGATTTCTCAGCTGCCTCATCTTCTTCAGCTGCTTCATTTTCCTCATCTTCTAAAGGCTCTTTTTCAGGAACATCTTCATAAGTTTCAGACTCATCCAATGCTTCAGCAGTATCTTCTACTTCAGAATCTTTAAATTCAGATTCTTCAGAATCAGCACTAGAAAGCTTAGCTTGTCCAAAATCTCCTTCTTCAAGTTTTTCTATTTTACCAAACTTTCCAGAAGTTAATTGTTTTTCTCCTTGGAATTCATTAACATAACCATTAATAACTTTAATTTTGTCGCCCTCTTTAAACTTAACAGTATCATCATTCCACAAAGTTAATTTAACAGTTCCAGAACTATCTTCTAAAATAGCATTAGAAACTCTTAAATCTCTTCCAAATTTATTAAAAGTCCTTACTTCGCCCATTTCCTTTATAGTTCCTTCTGCATCAACATTTCCCTGACCTAAATTTAGTTCACTTATTTTCATTTTAACTGCACTGCGCTTCTGTAACACTTCCTCCTGAAGCAGAAAATCCAAAACCAGGGCTTGGGCTTGCAGAAGACAATACTTCATCACATTCTTCAGGAGCTTCATTAAATGCATTGCAAATTACTGACAAATAGCTTGCAGAATCCCTTCCAGAACTAGCTTGCTCTCCATTAACAACTAATGTAGGTGAACCACCAACACCATACTGATCATTCAAATCTGCATGTGTATTAAACAAAGGGAAACTCCCACTCAACCATAAAGACTTATCTTCTAAGTTTTTAGTTATTTCAAATTCTTCATCAGCTCTAGCATAACATTCTTCTAATTTCACTTTATCAATTTCTATCTTATCCAAACATCTCTCTCCATCTCCATCTTCTAAAAAACAAGTTAAATAATCATAATACCTATCATTTTGCTCTTCTTGTATACAATATTGATTTAATTCTTCCTCAACTTCTCCTTGAGAAGGGTGCATTGCATAATAAACAAATCTTATATTTGAATCAATTTTATCACCTAATAATTTATAAACAGGAAGGATTCCTTTTTCAGCTTGAGTCCCATAAGGACAATGACTCATTACAAATAATTCAACAACAGGTTTATCTGATTTAGGAACATCAGCTGATGCTGGTTGAGTTTGAGTTTGAGTTTGTTGTTCTTGTACTGCAATTTCATCAAAAGAAATAGCTCCTTGAACAAAATACTTTCCATCTTTTGTTACATAAAGAGGAAGTTCTTGTCCTTGAACAACAACTACTACTTCATACAAATCTCCTTCATCATTAACTTCAACTAATTCTGCAATAGCTCCCCTGCTTTCTGCAAATTCAAGTATTTTTTCTCCAGCTTCATCTGCAGAAATTGCAATAGATGCACCAGTAGTACCATTAAGACCGGATCCACCAATTTTAATCACGCTCATATTCATAACTAACAACAATATAGCGATAACTGCAACAACAAGAGTTGAAATCATACAAGGAT